>JBKPFD010000253.1:0-4852 GCA_046729155.1 Actinomycetota bacterium | reverse complement strand
CTCGGCGACCGCCCCGCCTGGATCTACGCGAAGAACCCACTCGGCAGGGTGCCGGTCCTCGAGGAGGACGAACTCGTGCTCCCCGAGTCGGCGGTGATCATGGAGTACCTCGAGGAGCGGTATCCGGAGCCCGCTCTCTGGCCGGCCGACCCGGCCGAGCGTGCCGCGGGCCGCCTCCTCGTCGAGCGCTTCGACCGCTTCTCGCGCCCGTACTACGCGCTACGGCGTGGGGACGAGAACGCTCGGACGCAGCTCGCCGAGCAGCTCGCCGAGCTCGATGCCGTGCTCGAGGAGCGGCCGTTCCTGAGCGGGCGCGACTTCGGGCTCGCGGACATCGCGTACCTGCCGTGGATCCTGCGGGCGCGCGCGAACCTCGGCGTCGACCTCGCCGAGCATCCAGCCGTCGACGAGTGGGCGACGAGAGTGGCCGAACGACCTTCCGTCGCGGTCGAGCTCGAGCTCGCTGCAGCGCGATGACCGTCCTCCTGCTCCATGCGTTCCCGCTCGACGAGCGGATGTGGAGTCCGCAGCGAGCGGCTCTCGTCGAGCATGACGTCGAGGCTCCGAACCTCTACGCGCTCGGCGGCAACTCGCTGGAGGGCTGGGCGCAGAAGCTCCTGGACGACCTCGACGGCGAGCTCGCGCTCGTGGGCGCCTCGATGGGCGGCTACCTCTCGCTCGCGATCGCGCGGCAGGCGCCGGAGCGCGTCCGGGGCCTCTTCCTCGCCGGCGCACGCCCGGACGCCGACTCCCCCGAGCGCCGTGCCGGGCGCGCAGACAGCATCGCCCTCATCGAGGAGCAGGGTGCCGAAGGCCTCTGGGAAAACCAGCGCTCAAAACTCTTCGCCGACGAAGCTCCGGAGGATGCCGTCGAGCTGGCGCGCGAGACGGCGCTCGCCCGCAGCCGGGACGAGCTCGTGGCCGCGATCGAAGCGATCCGCGACCGTCAGGACAACAGCGGACTGCTCGGCTCGCTCGACGTGCCGATCGTGTTCGCGCTCGGCGCTGGCGACCTCTTCTTCCCCGTCGATGAGGCCCGCCAATTCGCCGAGCAGGGGAGGAACGGGCGGCTCGTCGTCTTCGAGAGTTCGCGCCACCTGCCGAACCTCGAGCAGCCGGAGGAGTTCAACCAGACGCTGCTCGAGTTCCTGCAGGCGGCGCGCTGACCGGCACGCCGTTCGTTTCGAGGAGCGTGCGCAGCATCTCCGCATTCGTCGGCGCCTGGGCGGCCTCGCGGCCTCCGACGCGGCTGCGGTTGTTGTTGTTGAAGACGACGTAGGCCTGCTGCGCCTGCCCCGCGAGCTCCTTCAGCGGCTCGACCCACTCCTCCAGCTCCTCCTCGGAGTACAGGTAGTCGAACCGCTCGGCCGCGCTGCGGCCGCGCACGTTCCACGTGTCCGCGTTCCGGCCGTGCAAGCGCACGTAGGCGATCGGGCCCGTCGCCGCAAGAACGGTGAGCGGCACGTTCTTCGCGTCGACCTTCGGGGCGTCGACGACGACGTGATTCATCCCTTGCTCCTCGAGGAACGCGAGAGTGTCCGCGCGCTGGTCCTCCTCGTACCACGCGCGGTGCCGGAACTCGACGAGCATCTCGTCGTCGCCCAGCTGCTTGCGCGCCCACGCGAGGTAGTCCAGCGACGCGGGCTTCGGGACGACGTACGGCGGAAACTGGAAGAGGAGGCCCCCGAGCTTCCCCGATGAGCGGAGCGGCTCGAGCGCGCCGAGGAACCGCCGGAAGACCTCGCCGCGAAACTCGCGCGACGGCCGGTCGACGCGGCCGCGGTCATCGACCGGCGCGTCCTCGCGCAGGTCGGGAGGAAGCTGCTCCAGCTTCACCGGATGGCGCGTCATCAGCCCGAACGCCTTGACGTGCATGACGAAGCCGTCCGGCGTCCGTTCGTCCCAGCGAGCGGCCATCTCCTCGACGGGGAGGCGGTAGTAGGTCGAGTCGAGCTCGACGGTGTCGAAATGCTCCGCGTAATACGGGAGCCGCTCCCCTGCGGGGGTTCCCTTCGGGTACCAGTACTTCGAGAGGGCCTCGTCGGCCCACGAGCACGTCCCGATGCGGATCGTCGCGCTCACCCCGCGAGCATAGAGAAGCGGGGCCTCCCTGGAGGCCCCGCTTCGGGTGCGATGCGAACTGCGGCTAGCGGCGCAGACGCACGCGGACGGTGTTGCTGATCACGTCGACGGGCGTCATCGTGGCCGTCACGCAGCCCGCGGGGGCCGGCGACGGCGGAGTACACGCCTGCTGCGTGATGTCGACCGCGTTCAGGTCGATGCGGGCCTGGTAGAAGAAGAACCGGCCTCGCTTCGGCGCAACGCGCCTGGTCGTGAACCGGCCGACGCCCGTGACGCGCGCCGAGCCGGACCGCCTCACCCGGCGCGGGGTCGCGCCCGACCAGATCTGGACGCTTGAGGGCACGAGCTCGCCAGGGATCGTGATCGAGCCGCTGATGACGACGAAGCGCCCGACCTTGCGCGCGCGGACCGTCACCCGGATAGGCAGCGGTACGATCGCGCGGCTCTCGACCGTCCCGAGGGGGTTCGGGTTCGGAGTGCCCGGCACGAACGGGGTGAAGAGCGCGCTCCAGCGGTAGACCGCGGCGGCCGACGGGTTGCGGAAGACGCCGTTGACCACGAACGCGGCGGACAGCAGCTGCGTGCCCGACGGCGTCCCGACGGGGCCGGCCAGGCAGAGGGCGACCTGTGAGGAAATGCCGGGCACATTGGTCACGTCGTCGACGTAGATCGGGACCCGGAACGGATTCCCGGCGATCGTGACGTTGAGCACCCAGACCGCGGTGTGGCGTCGCGGTGTCGGCCGGTCGCACTGGTTGAGCGCGGGATCGAGGTAGCGGTTCGGGTCGTCCGTGACCACCGTGCCGGTCACGTCGACCTTCGCGCCACCAGCGCCCCTGAGGATGACGGTCGCCTGGACGACGCCGATGGTCGTGCCCGGCGCCTGCGTCAGCGTTTCCTGGTAGCCGGCCGGGACGTTGATCGTGATCTTGGCGGTCGGATCGTCGTTGTCACCCTGCGACACGCCGATGACCACCGAGTTGTTCGCATTGAGGGCATGGCTCGTGCCGGCGACCACGAGCCGAGGTGTGTAGGCCGCCCACGCCGCGTTCGCGGCGGCGAGCGCGACGAAACTCGCGCACGCGAGCAGCGCCAGACGGACTGAGGTTCGCATAAAGGTTTTCCTTTCCTCGGAGTTCATGGGGTAAGACGACGAGCGACGCCAGGAGTTAACCGCAAAACCAGGTCAGCGCGAAACTGGTTTCGCCAGGACGGGCAGCGTGAGCCGCGCGTGGCCGACCGTGAGCCGCGCCGCGTCCGGGACCCCGGTCAGGTAGAGGAGGTTCCCCGGGCTCTGCGCGGTCGATGTGGCGGCGACGGTCAGCCGCAGCCGCGACCGCGCCGGGATCGCCGTCACCTGACTGATCAGCTTGATCGCGACCATCTTCGGCTTCCGCGAGAGGCTGACGCGCGCGCCGCCCGAGCTGACGACGATCTCCTTCCGCTGCGGGGTCAGCGCCGACAGGACGACGACGACGTGCGGCCACCCGGTCGTGCTCGAGAGGCGTAGGCGCACGGTCGGAGCGCCGAAGGTCTCGAGCCTCGTCTTGGTGGCCGGAGCCGTCCGCGCGACCTTGCCGCGGGAGCCGAGCGAAACCGGGCGGCGGAGGAAAACGACCTGGCGGGTGGCCGGCCGCGGTGGCCGGGAGTACGCGACGACTCGGTCGGACCACGGGTCGGGCGCGATCTCTACCGGCGCACGTGCGTCGATGCCGTTCGGGAGGCCCTTCAGGTAGCGGTCGAACCACATCCGAGCCTGCGGAAGCATGTAGCCGAGCTCGGCCCGCGGCTTCGTCGAGGGCGCGTGGCCGAAGTTCGTGAGGTAGAGCCGCTTCGGCACTGTCAGGCGGTTGTACGCGCCGAGCGCCTGGTCGACATCGAACGCGAAGTCGCGGCGGCCCTGTATGAGGAAGGTCGGGACGCGGATCGAGCCGAGGAGCTGCCGCGTCGAACGCGCGTCGGCGAAGGTCTTGACCGCGGCGAGGTTCCGCCCTGCGAGCGCGTCGGTGAGGATCGGCTGCAGCTCGGGCGCCGCCCGGGCCGCAATCGAGGTGTAGAAGCCGAGGACGATTCCGGATCTGGCCAGACCCTGTGGCACGAGCGCTTGGTAGAGGTCGGTCCACGCCGTCGCGACGTCGATCGCGGCGAACGGCACGCCCTCGGCAGCCGCGCGCCATACCGCTCCGCCGCCGTACGAGTAGCCGAACGCACCGATGTGCGCCGCGTCGACGCCCGGTCGCGACGCGAGCCACTCGAAGAGCGCCCGCACGTCCGCGATCTCGCGAGGGCCGTCGATCGCGACCAGCCCGCCCGACGCGCCGTGCCCGCGGGCGTCGAACGTGAGGACGGCGTAGCCTTGCGGGACGACGTACGTCTCCGCCATGTCGTTCAGCGAGACGCCGATCGCGTTGTCGCCGTGAGTTCTCGACTCCCCGAGGCCGTGCAGCATCATCACCGCAGGCCGGCCTCCGGCCGGAGGAGGGCCGTCGGGGACGTAGTACGTGGCGGCGATGTCGACGCCGTCGCTCATGCGGATCGTCAGGTCCGTCTTCGAGAAGGCCGAGGCGGGCGCAGGCGCGGCCAGCGCGAGGGCCGCGGAGGCGATCAGCAGGCGGCGTAACACCGAGCCGAACCCTACAATCGCCCGAGTGGACCCCCGGCCCGTCGGCGTGTTCGACTCGGGCATGGGCGGACTCACCGTCCTGCACGAGTGCCTCGTGACCCTGCCGCACGAGGACTTCGTCTACCTCGGAGACGGGGCGCGGCTGCC
>JBKPFD010000252.1:0-2539 GCA_046729155.1 Actinomycetota bacterium | reverse complement strand
GTGCCGGCGAGCGGCGGCCGGGGTCGCGCGTTGACGACGGGCCCCTTCGACGTGATGCCGACCTGGGCGCCGAACGGCTCGCGCCTCGCGTTCGTGCGTCTGGTTGCTGCGGACCCGGCACCGATCGCGTCCGTCTACACGCTCGACGTCGACGGCCGGCGCGTCGCTCCACTGACCTCGGGCCGTCTCGACCTGACGCCGGCCTGGTCGCCGAAGGGCGACCGGATCGCCTTCGCGCGGCTGCCCGAAGGGTCGACCCGGATCGACGAGGCGAAGCTCTTCCTCGCCGACGCCGGCGGGACGAACGTCCGGCCGCTGGGCGAGCTCAACGGCATCGCTCCCGCATGGTCTCCCGACGGCTCGCGGCTCGCCTTCGTCTCGTTCGCCGACCACAACGGACGGACCTGCGGCGGTCCCGAGTGCCTGCCGAACGGCGAGGTCTACGTTGTGAACGCCGACGGCTCGGGCCTGCGGCGCCTCACCTCGAGCCGCGCGGACGACCAGCATCCGACCTGGTCGCCCGACGGCCGGCGGCTCGCGTTCGCCAGCGGCTTCGAGCTGAAGCGCGACGGCCATCCGCCCTGGCTCGTGCGGGTGTCGGCGAGTGGCGGCCGGGTCCAGCGAATCGGGCGCTTCTCGGGAGTCCGCGACCCGGCGTGGAGTCCCGGTAACGTGAAGTAGCGATGCACCTCGAAGGAATCCATCACGTCACCGCGATCACCGGCGACGCGCCGAGGAACGTCGACTTCTACGCCCGCGTCCTCGGCCTGCGCCTCGTCAAGAAGACGGTCAACCAGGACGACCCGACCGTCTACCACCTCTTCTACGCGGACGAGGTCGGCAGCCCCGGGTCCGACATCACGTTCTTCGAGTACCCCGGGGTCCCGCGGGGGCGCGCCGGCGCGGGGATGGTCCATCGCGTCGTCTGGCGAGTCGCGTCCGAAGAGGCGCTCGACTTCTGGCAGGAGCGCCTCGCGGCCGAAGGCGTCGATGCGCACCGTGAGAACGGCAGCCTTGTCTTCGCCGACCCCGAGGGTTTGGGGCTCGAGCTGCGCGCCGTGGAGACCGAGGACGAACCGCTCGTCGCCGAGCACCCGGAGATTCCGCGCGAGCACGCCCTCCAGGGCTTCGACGGCGTCCGCGCCTACGGCGGCGCGCCCGACGTGAGCCGCCGGTTTCTGGAGGAGACGTTGGCCTTCGAGAGCCGTGAGGGCAACGAGTGGGAATCGCGGGGCGAGCAGCGCGGCTCCTGGTACGCCTACGACGAGCCGCCCGCGCAGGGTGGGATCCAGGGCGCGGGCACGGTCCACCACGTCGCCTGGGCCTCGCCGATCGACGAGCACGACGCCTGGCGTGAGCAGGTCGCAGGCGGCGGCGCCAGCCCCACGCCCGTGATCGACCGCTTCTACTTCAAGTCGATCTACTTCCGCGAGCCGAGCGGCGTCCTGTTCGAGATCGCGACCATCGGGCCCGGCTTCACCGCGGACGAGCCCCTCGAGCACCTGGGCGAGCGACTGTCGCTGCCGCCCGACTTCGAGCATCTGCGAGAACGCCTCGAGCCGGTCCTGACGCCGCTGCCGGATCCTCGCCCCGCGCGCACGGGATGATCCTCGAGCACCGCGCTCGCCCGACGGCCGGCGAGCCGGAAGGCGCACTCGTCCTGTTCCACGGCCGCGGCGCCGACGAGCAGGATCTCTTCCCACTGCTGGACGAGCTCGATCCGGAGCGGCGCCTGCTCGGCGTGACGCCGCGCGGCCCGCTGCTCCTTCCACCAGGCGGCGCCCACTGGTACATCGTCCGCGAGATCGGCTCTCCGGACGCGGCGACCTTCAACGAGAGCTTCACCGCAGCCTCCGAGTTTCTCGACGGGCTGAGCGTCTCTTACGAGCGGATCGTCCTCGGCGGGTTTTCGCAGGGCGCGGTGATGAGCTACGCGCTGGGGCTCGACCGCAAGCGCCCGCGGCCTGCGGCGATCATCGCGCTGAGCGGGTTCATTCCCGAGGTCGACGGCTTCGAGCTCGATCTCGATCGTCCGCTGCCGCCCATCGCGATCGGACACGGCACGTACGATCCGGTGATCGGCGTCGAATGGAGCCGGCGAGCGCGCAGCACGCTCGAGGAGGCGGGCGCGGAGGTCCTGTACCGGGAGTATCCCCTCCCCCACTCGGTCGATCCGCGCCTTCTCAGGGAACTCGGGCCGTGGCTTTTTGCGGCGCTCGACGCGAGCGGAGCTCAGCCAGCCACGCAAGCGCCCGGATCCCAACCCAGATCGGAGTGAGCAGCACGTAGAAGACGACGAGGGCGGCTCCGAGGATCGCCCACCATGTCGCCCAGCGCCAGAGGGGGATCGGCGGCTTGTTGCTCAAGCCGGCACCGTCGCTTCGGCTTGCCTGCGCTCGATCAGGCGGATCACGCGAGCCGCAGTCTCCTCGATCGACAGCTCCGAGATCTCGATCACCGGGCAGCCGAGGCGGCGATGGATCGAGGCCGCCTGCTCGAGCTCCTCGTAGATCGAGACAAGCTCGGTGTAGTCGTGGTG
>JBKPFD010000251.1:0-2566 GCA_046729155.1 Actinomycetota bacterium | reverse complement strand
GCCGAAGAAGGCGATCGGGCGCAGGTAGCACTCCGGCAGCCCGTTGGCTCCGATCAGCTCCATCGAGGCGGCGCGTAGCTCCTCGACGGAGTACGGAATCTCCATGTAGAGCAGCTTCGCCGAGTTGTGCAGGCGCACGAGGTGGTCCGTGAGCCGGAAGACGGCCGGGCCTTTCTCGGTCTCGTAGCAGCGGATGCCCTCGAAAACACCGGTGCCGTAGTGGAGGCCGTGAACGCCGACGTGGACCGTCGCGTCGGCCCAGTCGACGAGCTCGCCGTTCATCCAGATCTTGTCGGTTTCCCGCATCCCACGCTCCGTTTCTCCCGTGCCAGACATCAGTCTGGCTCGGGCGACCTCGAATACGCCTGGTCAGATGTTATGCGGCGCGTTCTACCGCGTCCATCGGCTGGGCTCGTGAAAGGCGCACCAGGTCCGCGGGCGCGAGTCCTGCCATGTGGTTCGGCGAGCCGGCTCCAATCCAGACCCGCTTGTGCGAGAGCAGGCTGCGGTCGATGAACACGCGCGCGACCTGAGGCAGCGGAAACGGCGCGACAGCGCCCGCCTCGAAGCCGGTGGCCTGCCGCACCTCGTCCGCGGTCGCAATTCGCGCGAGCACGCACCCGGCTGCCTCCGCGACCTTCGCCGAGTCCGCGCGCCGGTCGCCGGGCGTGAGGACGAGGACGAAGAACCGCCCGTCGCACGAGAAGACGAGCGACTTGACGATCTGGCCGAGCTTGCAGCCCACCGCGCGAGCCGCGTCGGCGGCGGTCGGCGTGCCCTGCGGGAACTCCTCGACCGTCGCCTCGGCCGCGTTCCTCCGCAGGTACTCGGCGACGCGCTCGACGGGCTCGGGCCACGCAGCCATGCGGCGCAGCCTACTCAGCGCAACCATCCAGCCGGGTCGGCCGTTGTATCGATGACCCCATGGCCGCCACTGACTCGGTTCGGGTCGCGAGGACGGAGTCGTTCTTCCGCGACGTCAATGAGCGCATCTCGGAGGCTGCGAGAAAGCTCGGCACCGACTACGCCGAGTTCGTGTGCGAGTGCGCGGACGCGGAGTGCAGCGAGCGCTTCGCGGCGCAGCTCGATGAGTACGACGAGGTGCGCGCGGACGGCCGGCGCTTTCTCGTCGCGCCCGGACACGAAGAGCCGCAGTACGAGCGAGTCGTCGAGCGCAACGGGGACCACGGCGTCGTGAGGAAGGACACGGATGCGTCGGTCGCGGCCGAGGCCTTGCGGCTCAACCCGCGGCCGAACTAGCTCGACAAAGAAATGAAATAGACGTCGTCGAAGCCGGCGGCGTGCAGCGTGTCGACCAGATCTGCGTGAGGCTCGCTGTCGAGCGAGAGGGCCATCAGCGCCTTGCCGCCGCGGCGCGTCCGCGAGACGGCCATGTTCGCGATGTTCACCCCGGCCTCGCCGAAGAGCGTCCCGACACGCCCGATCACCCCCGGCACGTCGTCGTAGCGGAAGAACGCGAGCAACGGCGTCAGCTCCATCTCCAGCTCGAAGCCGAGGGCGCTGACGAGCCAGCGCCGGTCCTCGCGGCCGATCGTCGTGCCAGACACGCGCAGCTCGTGGCCGTCCGCCCGGACGGAGACGCGGACGAGGTTCGTGAAGTCGCGTGACGCGCGCCGCCGCACCTCGACGACCTCGACGCCCCGCTCCGCAGCGATCAGCGGCGCGTTGACGTAGTTCACGGGCTGCTCCGCCCGGCCCTGGAAAGCGCCGTTCAGCGCCGCCACGGTCAGGAGGCGCGTGTCGTAGCCGGCCAGGGGCCCGTAGTACGCGAGCTCGATGCGATCCGCCCGGCCGCCGGCGAGCTCCATCGCCAGCCGGCCGAGGCTCGCGGCCAGCGGGATGTACGGACCGAGCACCTCGAGGTCCTCGGCGCCAATCGACGGGATGTTGACGGCATTCGTCACGAGCGCGCCCTCGAGAGCAGCCGCGACCTGCTCGGCCACGATCAAGCCGGCGCGGTCCTGGGCCTCCTCCGTCGACGCGGCGAGATGCGGCGTCACGACCACGTTGTCGAGCTCGAGCAGCGGGCCCGAGTAGGGCTCGGCCGAGAACACGTCGCGCGCGGCGGCCCCGACCTTGCCCGAGCGAAGCGCGTCGAGCAGCGCCTGCTCGTCGACGAGCTCGCCGCGGGCAGCGTTGACGAGGCGGGCGCCGTCCCGCATGCGCGAGAACGCCTCCGCATCGAGGTAGCCGGTCGTATCGGACGTCAGCGGCAGGTGCAGCGTCAGGAAGTCGGCAGCCGCGAGCACCTCGTCGGCCGACTCGGCGCGGTCGACGCCGAGCTCGCGGAAGCGCTCCTTCGCGACGAACGGGTCGAACGCCACGACCCGCATCTCGAGCCCGAGCGCACGCCGTGCGACCTGCTGCCCGATGCGCCCGAAACCGAGGACGCCGAGCGTCTTCCCTGCCAGCTCGATGCCCCCGTGCGCCGAGCGCTCCCAGCGCCCGTCCTTCAGAGCGGCGTGCGCCTGCGCGATGTTGCGCGACAGTGCCAGCAGGAGCCCGAGCGTGTGCTCCGCAGCCGAGATGACGGTCGACTCGGGCG
>JBKPFD010000250.1:0-6941 GCA_046729155.1 Actinomycetota bacterium | reverse complement strand
GGGTCGCGACGATGATCAGGACGCCGTCCTCGGACAGATGCCGGCGGTCGCGCAGTGCCACGTCGCGCACGTCCCCCTCTCCGAGGCCGTCGACGAACGTGACGCCCGACTCGACCTCGCCCACGATCCGCGGGGGCCGTCCGCGCTCGAGCTCGACGACTGAACCGTTCTCGGCGATCACGATCGAATCGGCGGGCACACCGCCCTCCCGCGCGAGCTGCGCGTGCGCGGCGAGCATCCGGAACTCACCGTGCACCGGCATGACCGCCTTCGGGCGCACGAGCCCGAGGATCGTCCGCAGCTCCTCCGCGTTGCCGTGGCCGGAGACGTGCACCGGCGCGATCTCCTGGTGCAGCACCTCGGCACCCGACTTCGCGAGGCGGTTGATCGTGTCGTGCACGCGCAGCTCGTTCCCGGGCACGGGCTTCGCCGAGACGATGACGGTGTCTCCGCGCTCGACGAAGACAGCCGGGTGGTCGTTGTACGCGATCCGCGTCAGCGCCGAGAGCGGCTCGCCCTGGCTGCCCGTGCAGAGGATGAGCACGTCGCGCGGCGGCAAATCGGCCAACTCCGGCGGGCGGATGAACGTGTCCTCGGGCCCCTCCAGGTACCCGAGGTTCCGCGCGATGTTGAGGTTCTTGCGCATCGAGCGGCCCACGACGCACACCTTGCGCTTCGACTCGACGGCCACGTCGACGGCCTGCTGCATACGGTGCACATTCGACGCGAAGCAGGCGACGAGGACGCGCCCCTGGCGGACGGGGATGATGTGGCGGAACGCCTCGCCGACCAGTCGCTCCGAGCCCGTGACGCCCGGCCGCTCGGCATTGGTCGAGTCGCCGAGGAGCAGGTCGACGCCGCGGTTGCCGATCTCCGCGAGCTTGCCAACGTCGGTCTTGAGCCCGTCGACCGGTGTGTGGTCGAGCTTGTAGTCGCCGGTGTGCAGCACGCGGCCGGCCTCGCACGTGAGCACGACGGCGACCGCGTCCGGCACGGAGTGCGCCATCCGCACGAACTCGACCGCGAAGGGGCCGATATCGACCGGCCCGTCCTCAGGCCTGGCCTCGTGCAGCTCGGCCGCGTGCAGGAGCCCGTGCTCGTCGAGCTTGGGCTGGGCGAGGCCGAGCGTGAGGCGGGTGCCCCAGACATGGCGGACGCGGACCTCGCGCAGCAGGTACGGGAGCGCCCCGACGTGATCCTCGTGCGCATGCGTGAGGATCACGGCTCGCACGCGGTCGGCGTTGTCGACGAGGTACGAGAAGTCCGGGAGGATCAGGTCGACGCCGAGATGCTCGTCGCGCGGGAACGCGAGGCCGGCGTCGACGACGACGATCTCGCCGCTCGTTTCGTAGGCGGTCATGTTCTTGCCGACCTCGCCGAGGCCGCCGAGCGCGACGATGCGCAGGGTGTCGCTCATCGGGGGGAGCCTATCGCTCGTTAAAGCGGGCGCGGCGCCAGGCCGATTCTTTGGGGACGATGCCGTTTCCGGCCCACTTCGGCACGTCCGCGGCCACCTTCGCCTTGTTCGCTTCGGCCTACGTCCTCGCGGTCGCGATTCAGCGCGCGGAGGACGACTCGCTGCCCGAGCCGCTCGAGGGCGAGCGTTTCTCGCTCTCGGCTCCGATTCATCTCGGCGCCGTCCTCGTCACGGGCCCCTGGGCCGCGGCGGTGATCGCGGTCGCCGGGACGCTCGCGGTGCGCCCCTTCCGAGGCGACCGCCTGCGTGCCCTCCTCGTGCGCTCCCTGGGCCTTGCAGGCGCCGCGGTCGCAGGGGGCTATGCATACGAGCTCTCGGGCGCCACGCGCGGAGACGTCCGCCTGCCGGAGGACGTCCTCCCGGTCGTGCTCGCCGGTTTCGTCTACTGGACGGGCCGCACTGTCGTCGAGGGGCTGCTGAAGGAGCACCCCGCCGTGCACCCCGACTTCCTCGTAGGGACGTCGGAGATCGGGCTGGGCCTGGTCATCGCAATCGCAGCCGTCGAAGAGCTCTGGCTCGCCGCCGCCGCCGTTCCGGTGCTCCTGCTCCTCGACAGGCTGTACGGGCGCGTCACCGTGCTCCGGCGGGAAACGGCCAGCGCGCTCGAGACGTTCGCGAACATCGTCGACGAGCGCGACACGTCCACCCATGGACACTCGCTGCGCGTCGCCGGTTACGTCCGTGACCTGGCGCTCGCGCTCGGCCTGCCCGCCATGGAGGTGCGGCGCCTCTGGTGGGCGGGCCGGCTGCACGATCTCGGCAAGGTCGCCGTCGACTCGGCCGTGCTCCGCAAGCCGGGCAAGCTGAGCCCGGCCGAGTGGGGATCCATGTGGCGCGCCCCGCGGCTCTCCGCGCGCCTCCTGCAGCGCTTCCGCTTCGCCGCGCAGCAGGCGCAGGCCGTCGAGTACCACCGCGAGCGCTACAACGGCACCGGGTACTACCGCGCGCAGCCGGAGGACATTCCGCTCGCCGCGCACTTCCTGATCGTGGCCGACAGCTTCGACGCGATGACGAGCCCTCGCGCCTTCCGTCAGCCACTGAGCGAGGAGGAGGCGCTCCAGGAGCTCGAGAACGCGAGCGGCACGCAGTTCCACCCGACGGTTGCGAGGGCGTTCATCGCGGTTCGCCGCGGTGAGGACCCGGAATCGGCGGTCAGCCGTGATGATCTTGCCGCCCTCCGCGACGCGGCCTCACCGGCGCGGCTCACGTTCCCCCGCGCTGCGGGTGAGCTGCGACGGAGGCACGAGCTGTTCTTGCTCGGCGGCGCGATCGCCGTCCTCGCCGGGCTCGGCGCCGAGGTGTTCGAGCTCGTCGCCGGCGGCGCCGCCGCGATTCTGATCGGCCTCAAGATGTGGGTCGCGCGACGGCTAGGCGTGCGCCGGCTCACGCGCGCGCTCGACCGTGCCTTCGACGGCGCGGAGAGCGACGAGGAGCTGTTCGAGCAGTTCCTCGAAGCCGTCGGCCGCAGCTGGAAGCTCTCGTACGCCGCACTCGTCGCGTGGGAGGAGGACGGTTCGGGGGGCTACGTCCACCTGGAGCGCGGCGATGCCGAGGCCTCCGAGCCCGTGCTGATCAGCTGGCTGTTGCGCGAGGCCGAGCCCCGCACGGACGTCGTCCTCGACGCGGGCTCCGAGCTCCCGGGTGGCCTCGTCTCGCTTGCGCTGCCCCTCCGGCGCGAGAACAGCGCCCTGGTCGGCTTCGTGCTCATCCGGGCGAGGCAGTTGCCGCCCGCTCACCTACCGCACACGCTGAAGGGCCGGCTGGGGCGGCTCGTGCCGCTCGCAGCCGAGGCAGAGCGCGTGCTGCTCGGCGCGACGACGCTAGACGCGCACGCTCGCAAGGAGCCCCGCCCGCTCCAGGCCTGAGCGGATCTCCGCGAGCTCGTCGTCGGTCGGCTCGACCAGGGGCAGCCGGTGCCCTCCGACCTCGTGCCCGAGCATGCGCAGGGCGGCCTTGACCGGGATCGGGTTGATCGTCACGGCGCAGGCGTCGACGACGGGCTTCAGCTCCTCGTCGACGGCGCGGGCCCCGTCCGCGTCACCGTCGCGGTAGAGGCGGATCATCTCCTTCACGCGCGGGCCGACCAGGTGCGTGTACACGCAGACGCCGCCCACGCCGCCGACCTCGAGGAACGGGTACACGAGGTGGTCGCTGCCCGCGTAGAGGTCGAGGTCGGTCTCGGCGGCGATGAAGCGCGCCTGGTCGAGGTCCTCGGTCGCCTGCTTCACGGCGCGGACGGTCGGGATCTCGGCGAGCTCTGCGATCGTCTCGGGCTCGATGTTGACCACGACTCGCTGGGGGATGTTGTAGGCGATGACCGGCCTGTCGCTGGCCGCGCCGATCGCCCTGAAGTGCTCGACGATCCCGCGCGGCGGCGGCTTGTTGTAGTACGGCGTGACGACGAGGAAGCCGTCGACGCCGAGCTCGTGCGCCTTCTCAGTCAGGTGCACCGAGTGCGCCGTCGAGTAGGTGCCGGTGCTGCCGATGATCGTCGCGCGATCGCCGACGGCGTCGACCGCGGCCGCGAACAGCTCGAGGCGCTCGCCGTCCTCGATCGTCGGCGACTCGCCCGTCGTGGCCGCCACGACGAGCCCGTCGGAGCCGTTCTCGACGAGGTGCGTCGCGAGTGCCCGGAAACGGTCGTAGTCGATCGAACCGTCCTCGCGGAACGGCGTCACGATCGCGGTCAGGACCTCGCCGAGCACTTCATCCATCCTATTCGAGCGCGCTCTCGAACGCCCTCCGCGCCTCGTCGCCGAAGACCGCGAAGACGACACGCTCGAGCGTCACCGCTTCGTACTCGGTGACAGCGGCGACCATCAGCTGCGCGCACTCGTCGAGCGGGAAGCCGCCCACGCCCGTGCCGAAGGCCGGCATCGCGAGCGAGCGGCAGCCGAGCTCGTCGGCGACCTCGAGGCACCGGCGTGTCGTGCGCGCGATCAGGTCGCCACTCGTCCGCAAGTCCTGGCCCATGACGGCGCCGTGGATGACGTGCTTGGCCTTGAGCCGCCCCGCGCCCGTCGCGACCGCGTCGCCGACGTCGATCGGCCCCTTGGCGACAGCCTCGCGCTCGATCTCGTCGCCCCCGGTGCGCTTGATCGCGCCGGCCACGCCCGCGCCCATCCAGAGGTGGTTGTTCGCCGCGTTCGCGATCGCGTCGACCTCGAGCGCCGTGATGTCGCCCTCGAAGACCTCCAGCGCCGGCTCAGCCAAGGTCCTTGCCCATGACGACGAACGGAGGGTAGTCGTCGCCGAACGAGAGCTCCTCGACGATGACCTGCCAACCGCGTCCGGAGTAGAGAGCGCGCGCGGCCTCGTTGTCCTGTTCGGTGCTCAGGACGGCGGTCGGGGCGTCGAAGCCGCCGAGCAGCTCGTCGTGCAGCCGGCCGCCGAGCCCGCGCCGCCTGATTTCCGGCCGCACCTGCAGCTCGACGAGCTCGAAATGGCCCGGCGGGAGCCAGCGCCGCGTCCCGTCCGGCCCGAGCGCGGCGGCGACGTGGTCGTGCCACCACTGGCCGGGGCCGCCGCGATAGCCGTAGGCGAATCCCGCGAGCCTCCCGTTCTCGGCCCGCGCCGCCAGGAAGCGGAATCCTTCTCGCGCCGTGTGTCGCGGCAGGATCTCCGCAAAGCGTTCGTCCGTCGTTCCGGGAAAGACGACGCGCCACAGCTCTTCGATCTCGGCGCGCCGCACGAGCACTGAGGTCGCGTCCAGCTCCTCTAGCCGCAGCTCAGTCGTTCTTGTCCTCCTTCGGGTAAGCCTTGCTCAGGCACGCGGACAACTCGGGGTTCGGATCCTTCGTCGTCGGCTCGAGCGGATCGTCGGGAAGACTCATGGGATGTTCGCGGAAACACAGCTCGGTATCGATCTCGCTTTGGGACACCTCGACCTCGTCGAGTCGCTTGCCGTCCTCAAGCAGCTCTAGGCGGCGGTAGAGCCTCGGCCCGAGGTCGAGCATGAACACACGCGCCTTCGGGAACTCCGGGACGATCGGGCCGACGAGCGGGTATCTGGTCGCATTGCCGTCGATGAACTCGATACGAAGCTCGTCGGCGCCCGACCACACGGTGCCGGCGAGCAGATAGACGAGGTCCGCGCCATCGCCCTCGCCCGATCGCTCGAGACAGATGTCCCCGCATTTTCGCGTGCCTGGCGCGCACGGCCCGGTGGGACCGCCGCCACCGCCTCCGCCCTCGTCCGCCACGTCGATCAGCGTGCAGAGCTTCCCCGAGCGAGTCCGCCACGCGATGAGCGTCGCCGTCGCAGGCGATCGTCCGCTCTCGACGGGTAGTCTCGCGATCCCGCGCGGCTTCGAGTCGTCGGCCGGCTCTGTCGCTTCCCGAAATTCGCGTTCGCTCCTCTCGGCCTCTGCGAGCTCGGCAGGCGTCAGCTTGCAGTCTTCGTCCTCGCCGTCCACGCGAAAGCAGATCAACTGCCTGCCAACGGCTCCTTCGTCTGCATCAGGCTCCTCAAAGAAGAACGAATGCGCGGGCTCGTCGATTGCCTCGATGGGCGGCGCAGGCGCGAGCTGGTCGGCCGGTTCGGCCGGTTGCGTCTCGGCGGAGCCGCACGCGGTGGCGAGGAGTGCGACCGCCACGAGCACGGCTCCTCCAGCCCAGCGCATGGCAGGAATGCTAAGTGCTCTCAGACGCTACTCGAGGCGGCCCAGATGTTGATGCCGCTCTCGGTGGCGTAGCGGTCGATCTCGGCGAGCTCGTCCTCGGTGAATTCCAGCCCCTCGAGCGCACCGGCGTTCGCCTCGAGCTGTTCCACGCTGCTCGCGCCGACGAGCGCCGAGGTGATCCGCGGGTCGCGAAGGGCCCACGCGATCGCCATCTGCGCCAGTGTCTGCCCTCGGGAACGCGCGATCTCGTTCAGGCTGCGGATCTTCTCGAGCGTCTCCTCGGTGATGAGGTCGGGCGACAGCGTGCTGTCGTGCGTGGCCCGAGAGCCCTCCGGAATCCCGTCGAGGTACTTGTCCGTCAGCATCCCCTGCGCGAGCGGCGAGAAGACGATGCAGCCGATGCCCAGCTCGTCGAGCGTTTCCAGCAGGTCGTTCTCGATCCATCGGTTGAGCATCGAGTACGACGGCTGGTGGATGACGAACGGCGTCATCGACTCGCGAAGGATTGCCGCCGCCTCTCGCGTCTTCGCCGCGGAGTAGGACGAGACGCCGACGTAGAGCGCCTTGCCCTGCTGCACGGCCGTGTCGAGCGCGCCCATCGTCTCCTCGAGCGGCGTCTCCGGGTCGAAGCGGTGCGAGTAGAAGACGTCCACGTATTCGAGGCCCATGCGCGCCAGGCTCTGGTCGAGGCTCGTGAGCAGGTACTTGCGGGAGCCGTGGTCGCCGTACGGGCCCGGCCACATGTCGTAGCCGGCCTTCGTCGAGATGACGAGCTCCTCGCGGAACGGCCGCAGGTCGGAGTGCATGATGCGCCCGAAGTTCTCCTCCGCGGAGCCGTAGGG
>JBKPFD010000249.1:0-3218 GCA_046729155.1 Actinomycetota bacterium | reverse complement strand
CGTGCGCCCGTCGTTCCACGTCTGGTGGAAGAAGCCACCGGTGCCGTGGGAACGCTCGTAGTCGCCCGCGTAGCAGGCCTGGATGCTGGGATCCGGCTGCAGCGGCAGCGGACTGATGAAGTCACTGAGCGCTGCTTCCGTCTGCCAGGTCACGCCGTTGTCGATCGAGCGCCTGCCCCATCGCTCGTAGTCCGTACCGGACGTCCTGCGAGCGTCGTACCAGGCGACGAAGACCTCGCCCGTGGGTGTCACGGAAAGGTTCGGCATCCACTGGCTGCGAGTGGTCGCGTCCGTGTTCAGCTTGAGCGGAGCGCTCCACGTCGAGCCGTTGTCGATCGAACGCGTGTAGTAGATGTCGCCGAGGTCCGACCCGGCGCCGTGGACGGTATAGGAGTAGTGGATGACGTTGTTCGGCCCGCCTCCGATGTCGCCCCAGCTCATGTAGCGCCAGTAGCCGGAGATCGGGGTCGTGAACATGCCGACGAAGTACGAATTGGTCGCACACGGAGCTGCGCCCGCGGCCGGGAAGGTGGCCCCCATGGTGATCGGAGTCCACGTGAGGCCCTGGTCGATCGAGCGGTACACGAGGTTCTGGCGAGGATTGAAGCCGCCGCCCCCCTCGTTCATGCCCGCGATGAAGACCGTGCCGTCCTGGTCGGTCGTGATCTGGACGTTGCGGATGAACGAGCCCACGACGGTGACCGGAGCGGACCACGTCACTCCGCCGTCGAGCGAGCGGGACACCTGAATGGCTCCCCCTCCGACGGAGAAGTTGTTCCACGAGACGTACGCCGTTCCGTAGTTCGGGCTCGCGTTGTTGTTGTCCACCCACATCGACTCGCGGTCGTCACCGCCGCCCGAGTGGACACAGCCTGGGGCGCCCCAGCTGATGCCGTCGGTCGAGCGCCAGACGCCCAGACCGCCGCCACCGCAGCCGCCCCTGAGGAAAACGGCGATCCAGTTGCCGTGCATCTGGTCGTACACGACGGCGGGGTCGCCGCTGCTCGGGCAGAACGGCCGCGAGTTCAGGTTCGTCCAGGTCGTGCCTCCATTCGTGGAGTACGACCCGCCCGAAACACACCCGGCCGTAACCGTCCGCGAGTCGTTGTAGAGCGCAACGACAGTGTTGCCGTTCGCCCAAACCTGGCTCTCGGACTGAGTGACACGCGGATACGTGCCCTCGCCGCCCGTGATGATGTTTACGTCAGTTCCACCGTAGTCCGGCAGCTCCGCTACCAGACGGTCGACGGCCGTGAACCCGGCGGTCAGCGGTATCCCGCCCGTGCGGCCGCACTGCATCATGATCTGCGCGGCCCGCTGGTTCATCTGCTTGTCGAGGTGGAGCCTGTCGATGGAAGCGCAGACCCCGGCTTGTCCCTTACCGGCGCTCGCCCCAGACGCAAGCACGCCCGTCAGCGCAATTGCGGTCAGGAGGACGAACGCCGCGAGCCAGGGGCTACGCGAACGCGTTCGTTCGGTCACATCAACCTCCCCTACCCATTGATGCACGCCCGCTTTTGCGGGTGGCAGGGGTGTTTCTACAACTTTCGGAGGGGTTTTTCAACGCGGCGCATGAAGTTGTCACGCGACTTCGTCATGGCCGCGGAACCGCTCGGCGTCAGGCCTTGCGTACGAGCGTCATGCCGTCGCGCACGGTCAGCATCACCGAGACCACGCGCGTATCGCTTTTTACATGCTCATTGAACGATTTGATCGCCTTCGTGGACTCGTCTCCGCCGTCCTCCACGACCCGCCCTGACCAGAGGACGTTGTCGGCGATGAGCAGCCCGTCGTCGCCGAGCAGCGGGAGCGCCGCTTCGTAGTAGTTCACGTAGTTGGGCTTGTCCGCGTCGATGAAGACGAGGTCGAACGGGCCCTCGAGCTCCCGCAGAGTGTCGAGGGCCGGCCCGAGGCGGATCTCGATCTTGTCGCCGTGCCCGCTCTCGTCCATGTAGCGGCGCGCGATCGCGGTTGCCTCGGGATCGACGTCGCAGGTGATGATGCGGCCGTCCGGCGGCAGCGCGGACGCCATCGAGATCGACGAGTAGCCCGTGAAGGTGCCGAGCTCGAGGATGCGGCGCGCGCCGGAGAGCCGGACGAGCGTGGCGAGGAACTGCCCCTCGATTCGGCCAACCATCATCTGCGGCGCGGTCGTCTTCTCGCGCGTCTCGGCGGCGAGGCGCTCGAAGAGCTCCCCGTCGGACGTGGTGTGCTCCTCGGCGTACTGCTCGATACGGGGCTCGACGATGAAGCTCATGAGCGTTCGGCGCGCGCCAACAGTACGCAACCGTTGTGGCCCCCAAGGCCCATCGCGTTCGACAGCGCGACTTCGATGTTCGCCTCGCGCGCCTCATTCGGTACGTAGTCGAGATCGCACTCGGGATCCGGATGCTCGTAATTGATCGTCGGTGGGAGCACGCCGTGATGCAGCGCGAGGACGCACATCATCGCCTCGATCGCGCCGGCGGCTCCGAAGCAATGGCCCATCATCGACTTCGTCGACGAGATCGCGAGCTCATAAGCGTGCTCGCCGAAGACCTCCTTGACCGCCTTGGTCTCCGCGAGGTCGCCGAGCGGCGTCGACGTTCCGTGCGCGTTGATGTAGCCGATGTCGGCGGGGTCCACGCGCGCGCGCGCGAGGGCGGCGCGCATCATCTCCGCCACGCCGACCGAGTCCGGATCGGGCGCGGCCATGTGGTACGCGTCGTTGGAGGCACCGTAGCCGAGCACCTGGGCGTAGATCTTCGCGCCCCGCGCCTGCGCTGCTTCGAAGTCCTCGAGGACGAGCACGCAGGCGCCCTCGCCCATGACGAACCCGGCACGAGTCGCGTCGAAGGGGCGCGAGGCCCGCGGTGGATGCTCCTCCTCGGCGGCCAGTCCGCGCATCGCGCAGAAGCCGGCCAGGATCAGCGGATGCATGCAGGCTTCCGTGCCGCCCGCGAGGATGGCGTCGGCGTCGCCCCGCCGGATGATCTCGGCGGCCTCGCCCACGGCGTGTGAGCCGGTCGCGCACGCCGAGACCGGGGCGTAGTTCGGGCCGCGCAGACCGAGCGAGATCGCGAGCTGGCCGCTCGCCGAGTCGACGAGCACGTTCGGCAGGAAGTGCGGCGAGACTCGATCGGGCCCACGCTCCTGCAGGACCTCGTGCTGCTGCATGATCCCGAGGAAGCCGCCGATGGCGGAGCCGAAGACGACGCCGACGCGGGCCGGGTCGAACC
>JBKPFD010000248.1:0-6470 GCA_046729155.1 Actinomycetota bacterium | reverse complement strand
TGGCGGGATCGTTTCCGAGCAGGTAGTTGACCCTGCCCGGCCCCGGGCGCCCGCCGCGGATGGCGACGTTCCGGCTCGAGCCGAGGAAGCGGAGCGCGAGCGCCACGCCGCGCCCTCTTCGCTGCTTGCCCGGCTGGAGGGCGAGCATCGCCTCCCTGCGCGTGAGGAAGACCGAGAAGCCGGCGCCCTGGGCGGAGTAGCGAACGCGCGCGTCGGTCTGCCCGGCGTTCGCTACGAAGGCGAGTGGCAGCTTCCCGTAGGCGGCAAGCGCTTGCTTCTTCGTCGCCGGCAGCGGTGCAGCTCTCGCCCCTGCGGACGAAGAGTGGGCCGGGCCGAGCTGGAGCAGGACTCCGGCGGCCGCGGCGGCGAGCAGCGTCAGCGCGAGCGGTCGTCGACGATGCTCCTGCTCGACCCGGTGCACGGTTGCACCCTCCTCCCCCGGGCGGACGATTCTACTGCGCTCCAGCGCACAGAGACAACAGACCCCCGGTTGAGCAGGCGATGCCGGGGGCGGGACTCGAACCCGCACGCCCCCTAGGGGGACACCTGATTTTAAGTCAGGCGCGTATGACCAGTTTCGCCACCCCGGCCGGACAAGGATAGCCGCGCGGTCTCAAGCGCCGACTCGGCGGCGCCCGCCCTCAGGTCGCGCGGGCTCAGCCCGTGCAGCCGTCTGAACTGACCGGTCGATACCCCTCGGATCAGCCGAGCGGCTCTAGGAGCCTGGCTGGAGATCCTGCAGCCGGAACGGCTCCGGGCCCTTGGCGCGATACTCGTCGCGAAACGTCTTGAACGCACCCTCGTCGAACTCCGTGCAGGTCGAGAGGTGCGTCCAGGCGGTCAGCGCGATCTTGTCGTTCAGGCGAGGCAGCGGAGCGAGCACCATCCCGTTCGGGGACTCCTGGTAGAACTCGCGCAGCTGGGTCACCGTCG
Organism: Actinomycetota bacterium; assembly: GCA_046729155.1. Taxonomy (GTDB): domain Bacteria; phylum Actinomycetota; class Thermoleophilia; order Gaiellales; family Gaiellaceae; genus VAXT01. The sequence continues at coordinate 5,537 of JBKPFD010000248.1, read as the reverse complement.
ACGCGGGCACGTCTTTGCCGTACTGCATGACGATCCCGCCGTGCTCCAGGTTGTGGACGAGCTTGCGCTCGTCGATCGGCTCCTCGTACGCGTTGAAGATCGCCGGAGTCGGGTCGTGCGTGCCGCTCGTCGGCGGGAACGAGTTGTACTTGAACGTCTGAGTCGGCGAGGCGAAGTGCGCGCGGCCCTGGTTCTTGTACGTCTGGAACGTGCAGCCGGCGGACCGCATCTTCGGCCCGACCGCAGCCGAGGCGTCGTCTCCCTTGAGCCCGATCCACGCCAGTACACCGCCGAGGATGACGAGGCCCGACACGGCGAAGAGCATGAGGTAGAGCAGCGTCCGTCGATTCTCCGACGGCGCGCGAACGTCGACCCGCCGCTTCGGAGCCTGGACGGGCCGTCGCGGCGGCGGCGGCGTTCGAGTCTTCTTGGCCAAACCTGACGCGATGGTAGCAACGCGACCTATACTCATCCGTCCCACGAATCAGGAGGGAGAAGCGGATGGGATTCCTCGACAAGCTCCTCGGACGCGGCAAGAAGGCTGCGGGCGACGTGAAAGGCGACGAGTCCATGCGGCAGGAAGGCGTGCACCAGGAGCGCGAGGGCATGGCCGAAGACCGCGCCGAAGCCGCCGAGGAGAAGGCGCAAGCGGCTCGCGAGGAAGCCGCCGAGCATCGCGTAGAGCGCGAGAACTAGGAGGGATTGGTGGAAAACCGCTCGCCGTCGGGTGCGATGGTCGTTCCGAGGGGAGGACGCAGGGAGCGTTCGTAGCCGGAACTACGGGCGCGACTGAGGACGCTGCCTCGGGGCGAGCAGCGCGGCCCGACGGCTCAGTCTGTTTTTCGCCAAGCCCTCCTTAACAGCTCCGTCCGACCTGGTCTCTAGCGTTTTGCGGTCCTGATGACGACCGCAATCCTCATCGTCTGCCTGCTCGCCGGGCTAGCCGCCGTCGCCTACGTGCTGCGCGCGGTCTTCGACGAGCGCCTGGGCGGGATGGAAGCGAAGCTCGACCGGCGGCTGGGCGAGCTCGACACGCGAGTCGACCGTCGGCTCGAGGGCATCGACGGCCGCCTGCTGTCGAGCCAGCAGAGCGCCGGCGAGACCGCGACGCAGATTGCGGAGAAGCTCGGCCGGATGGAGGGCGCGACGACGCAGATGCTCGCGCGCGCTGCCGAGCTCTCGCGCCTCGAGCAGGCGCTGCGTCCGCCGAAGGCGCGGGGCGGCTTCGGCGAGCTGCTGCTCGGCAATCTGCTGCGCGACCGGCTGCCCGCGGACGCGTATCAACTGCAGTACACGTTCCGGAGCGGGGAGCGTGTCGACGCCGTGATCAAAGTCGACAAGCTCGTCCCGGTCGACGCGAAGTTCCCGCTCGACAACTTCGAGCGCGTCGTCGAGGCGGGAGAGGACGACGAGGCGCGCCTCCTGCACGAGAAGGCCTTCGCGCGCGACCTGAAGGGGCACGTCGACGCGATCGCGCAGAAGTACATCCGCCCCGCCGAGGGCACGTACGACTTCGCGCTCATGTACCTGCCGTCCGAGTCGGTCTACTACGAGCTCGTCTGCGGCAAGACCGGCGAGCTGCTCAAGTACGCGCACGGCAAGCGCGTCTTCCCGGTCTCGCCGACGACGTTCACGTCACAGCTGCAGGTGATCGCGCTCGGGCTCAAGGGGCTGCAGATCGAACGGCACGCGCAGGAGGTGATGGCCTACGTCGCCCAGCTTGCGAAGGACTTCGAGCGCTTCCGCACGGACTTCGACGTCGTCGGCAAGCACATCGGCAACGCGCAGTCGAAGTACTCGGAGGCCGATCGCCGCCTCGAGCGGCTCGGCACGCGCCTCGAACGCGCGGCCGACTGGGAGGACGAGGCCGTCGAGCCGGCCGAGGCGCACGAGCTCCCGCGCGCCGTCGACGCTGCCTAGCGCTTGCCGTCGATCGTCGCGTCGTACGAGTAGCTCGACATCTCCCACGAGCCCTCGTCGGGGCGGAACCAGATCTGTAGCTTGCCGCGGATGACGTGGTGCTCGCCTGTAACGGGCGCGTACCGGTCGGCCCGCAGGTTGTAGAGGAAGCACTCGTTGCCCGTCCCGAGCGTCGCGTTGGGCTTGCAGTCCTTCCGCAGCTGGCGGCCAACGACCTTGCGGACCTGATCGTCGACGAGATCACGCTGGAACCTGCGTACGTCGCGGGCGATGAGCGGCGACACGTCGTCCTTCACGTCGGCCCACTTGCCGCCGACGACGAACCGGCGCACGAAGTCGTCCGCGAAGACCTGCGCGTCCGCCATCCGGAGGTCTTCCTCCGAGCTCCCGTTGTCGCCGCTCCCTCCGCAACCGGCGGCGAGGAAGGCCAACGCCAGAACGATGAGGGCTGCGGCGCGCAGGTGGCTCAGGCGGTCGCGGGCTGTTCTTCGCTCAGGTAGCGGATCAGGCCGCCGGCGACGACGATCTCGCGCTCCCTGGGCAGCAGGTCGTGCGTCAGCGTGATCTCCCCCACGCCCTCGACCTCGGCAGGCAGCTCGTCCTCGCCCTCGGCAATCTCCCGGAAACCTGAGATCCGCCAGGTCTGCCCGAGCTCGGCCTTGTCGTAATCGGACTCGTCGGCGAAGAGCAGCGGCACGATCCCCTGGGCGATGAGGTTCCGCCGGTGGATCCGCGCGAAGCTCTTTGCGATCACGGCGCGCACGCCGAGCTGGGCGGGGGCGAGAGCCGCATGCTCGCGGCTCGACCCCTGGCCGTAGTTGTGGCCGGCGACGATGAAGCCTCCTCCCCACTCCTTCGCCCGGCGCGGAAACTCCTTGTCGCGGTGCTGGAACGTGAACTCGGCGATCGCCGGCACGTTCGAGCGGTAGGCCATGACGGTCGCCCCGTCCGGGGACAGGTCGCCGGTCGAGATGTCGTCCGGGGCGACGATCAGCACGCGCAGCTCGAGCGTGTCGGGCAGCTCCTTCTGCGCGGGCGGCGGCTTGATGTTCGGGCCGCGCGGGACCTCGATCGTCGCTCCCTCGTCGGCGGGCGCGGGCTCGAGGATGTGCGCCTGGACAACCGCGGGCCGCGCCGGCGGGCGCTCGGGCACCTCCACGTCCGGCAGCTCGCGCGGGTCCGAGATCTGTCCCGTCAGCATCGACGCCGCGGCGACTGCGGGCGAGCAAAGGTAGACCTGGTCGTCGGCGGTGCCGCTCCGGCCGGGGAAGTTGCGGTTGAACGTGCGCAGCGAGTTCGCGCCCGAAGGCGGCGCCTGCCCCATGCCCACGCACGGGCCGCAGGCGGGCTCGAGCATGCGCACGCCCCCCGCGAGCAGGTCGACGTACGTGCCGGACTGCGTGATCTGGTCGAGGATCTCGCGTGAGCCGGGCGTTGCCGTCGCCGAGATCAGCCTCTCCGAGATCTGCTTCCCGCGCAGCACCGCGCCGCAGACGGCCAGGTCCTCGTAGGACGAGTTGACCGAGGAGCCGATGCAGACCTGAGCTAGCTCGGTGCCGACGAGCTCGTCGACGGGAACGACGTTCCCCGGGCTCGACGGCTTGGCCACGAGCGGTACGAGCGTCGCGAGATCGATGTGCTCCTCCTCGTCGAAGTCGCCCGCCTCCCCGGTCGCCATCTCGATGAAGTCGCCGCCGCGCTCTTGCTCCTCGAGCGCGCGCCGGGTCTCGGCGTCGGCCGGGAAGATCGCGCCGGTCGCGCCGAGCTCCGCGATCATGTTCGCGATCGTCCCGCGCTCGGTGTAGGAGAGCATCGCGACGCCGGGCCCGGTGAACTCGAAAAGGCAGCCGCGCCCGCCGCGCACGCCCCGGCGCCGGAGCAGCTCGAGGATCACGTCCTTCGCCTGAATCCAGGGCCGGTCGAGCTCGTTCTCGAGGAAGACGCCGACGATCTTCGGGCAGGGCAGCTCGAACGGGTGCCCGGCCATGCAGACTGCGACGTCGAGGCCGCCCGCGCCGATCGCGATCATCGCGCAGGAGCCCGACTGCGTCGTGTGGCTGTCAGCGCCGATCAGCGTCTTGCCCGGCGCCGCGAAGCGCTCGCAGTGCACGTAGTGGCAGATTCCGTTCCCCGGCCGCGAGAACCACGCGCCGTACTTCGCGGCCATCGCCTGCAGGAAGCGGTGGTCATCCGGGTTCTTGAAGTCGATCTGGAGGATGTTGTGGTCGACGTACACGACCGCCGTCTCGACCTCGACGCGCTGCCGCCCGAAGAGCTCGAACTGCATCATCGCCATCGTCCCGGTCGCGTCCTGCGCGAGCGTCTGGTCGACGGAGATGCCGATCTCCTGGCCGGGGACGAGGTCGCCGCGGACGAGATGCTCTTCGAGGACCGTGCGGGCGAGAGAGGCCATCGCCTCTCAGTATCGCAAGAGCGCCCCGATGCCTTCGACCGGCTCGAGGTCGTGGTGCGCGCGGACGGCTCTGACCATGCCGCCGTGGGCGAGTGTCTGGTGGACGGCGAGGTCGAGGCCGTCGTCGCGCTGCTCCATCTCCGTCCCGTCCAGCGGACATGCTCCGCCGTCCAGCGAAAGCCGCCCGCAGGCCGGGCACTGAGCGGCCTCGTGGTCGACGCCGTTCTGGTAGAGGAGCAGGTCGACGCGTCCGTCGGAGGTCGCCTCGAGCGTCGCCGCCCAGCCCGCGGACGCGCGCCCTCCCTTGCCGGTCTCCTCGCGCCAGCGGTCGATGACAGCCGCCTCCTCCTTTGCCTGCGCCTCCTCGAGGAACGGCATCGTGAGCGTCAGCAGCTCCGCCGGCGAAGCGTGCGCCTCGGCGCTCGTCCAGCCGACGATCATGCGGGTCACCTCTGCCGGGAGCAGGTCGTCGAACTCCGCTCGCGTCTCGTCGGAGGAGACGATGACGACCTTGGGCGCCCTCAGCCGGCGCACGAGGCGCTCGAGAGCATCGGCGACGTGGCGCAGGTGATCTGCGACGAGCTTCTCGATGTGCCGCTGGTAGTTCGCCTGCGACCAGCCGCCCTGGTCGTGCCGGCCCGGGCGGTCCTCCGTCTCGTCGGCGATCTCCTCGAGCCGGCCCGCGCGCAGGCGAAAGAGCTGCCCGCGCTCCCGGCCGACGACCGCGACGATCGCGCCGTCCCCGCGGCCGACAAGCGGCACGAGCGGCGCGAGGTGGAACTCGCGGCCGACGCGAACGCGGTCCGGGACGGTCTCGGCCAGGGGCAGCGTGCGCCAGACGTTGTCGAGCCCGGCGCTGAAGATCGCCAGCCCCTGTGTCCCGTCGCGCGAGAACTCCTGCTCGAAGAAGTCGCCGATCCGCTGGAAGTCGGTCTTGACGCCCAGGCGCTGCTCGTGCGTCAGGTGCGCGTGAGCCGCGCCGTTCGAACGCTGGCCCTGCGCGATGAGCGAGGAGACGCGCGCGTCCGCGTCACCCGCGGTCGGCGCGATGTGCGGATCGAGATTGACGTAAAAGCTGATCGCGCAGCCCTTCTCGGCGCGGAACTCGGCCAGCTCACGGAGATGGTCCCAGCTCACCGACTCGGCCATGCGTCCTCTCCTCTCTTCCCTCGGAACGCGGGATTCTATGCACGCGGTGGACGCG
>JBKPFD010000247.1:0-13673 GCA_046729155.1 Actinomycetota bacterium | reverse complement strand
ATCGGCGACACGCTCCGCGTCTCGCTGACCGCCGACCCCGTGAAGGAAGTCGAGGTCGCCTGGGAGATCCTCAAGGCGCTCGGCCTGCGCGAGCGCGGCCCGATCATGATCGCGTGTCCCTCGTGCGGGCGCGACAACGTCGGCGTCGAGAACCTCGCCGTCGAGGTGGAGGAGCGCCTCCGCGATTACCCGCAGGCCTTCGAGGTCGCCGTGATGGGCTGTGCGGTGAACGGCCCGGGCGAGGCGGGCGACGCGGATTTCGGCATCGCGGGCGGCCGTGACGTCGGATTCATCTACGCGCACGGACGCGTGCTGAAGAAGGTCTCCTCGGCCGTGCTCGTCGACCAGCTCTTCCGCGAGATCGACACGTGGATCGAGGGTGGGATGCGCCGGCCGAAGCGCCTGAAGATGGCGAAGCCGGCGGCCCTGGCCATGGCCGAAGCCTCCGAAATCCCGCTGGACTAGGGTTTTCGTATGGTGCGGCGCGCCTCCCAGCTGTTCTTCCCGACGCTTCGTGACGACCCTGCGGACGCCGAGGCGGTCAGCCACAGGCTGTTCGTGCGCGGCGGCTTCATCCGCCAGCTGAGCGCCGGGATCTGGACCTTCCTCCCGCTCGGCTGGCGGGTGCACGAGAAGGTCGTCGAGATCATCCGCGAGGAGATGGACGCGATCGGCGCCCAGGAGATGTCTATGCCGGTGCTCACGCCGGCGGAGCTCTGGAAGGCGACGGGCCGGTACAAGTCACCCGAGGTCTTCAAGCTGCGCGATCGCAACGACCGCGAGTTCGTCCTGCCGCTCACGCACGAGGAGACGGTCACGTTCCTTGCGCGGGAGATCCAGTCGTACCGCGACCTCCCGCAGATGCTCTACCACTTCCAGACGAAAGACCGCGACGAGCCGCGCCCCCGTGCCGGCCTCATCCGCGTGCGGGAGTTCGTCATGAAGGATTCGTACTCGTTCGACCGCGACGAGGAGGGCCTCGACCGCAGCTTCCAGCTGCACAAGGGCGCGTACGACCGCATCTTCGAGCGTTGCGAGCTCGAGTTCTACGCCGTGCAGGCGGAGTCCGGGCTGATGGGCGGCAGCTCGAGCATGGACTACCTCGCGCCGGCCAAGACCGGCGAGAACACGCTGGTCACCTGCGAACGCGGCGACTACGCGGCCGATCTCGAGATCGCCCGCGGGATCCCACGGGCGCCGGAGTTTCCCGAAGCCCTCGACGCACCGGACGAGGTCGAGACACCGGGCGTGGCGACGATCGAGGACGTCGCGCGACTGCTCGGGATCGACGAGGCCGCCACGTCCAAGGCGATGCCCGTCGTCGCCGACGGCAAGGTCGTGCTCGGGCTCGTGCGCGGGGACGATCGGCTCGACGAGGGGAAGATGATCGAGGCGCTCGGGCACGCGTACCGGCCGGCGACGGAGGAGGAGATTCGGGAAGCGTTCGGCGCAGACCCGGGCTCCCTGGGCCCGGTCGGGACCTCGGTCGAGGTGATCGCGGACGAGGCTCTTCGAGAGGGGCAGTTCGTCTCCGGCGCGAACCGGACCGGCTACCACCTCCGCGGCGTGCAGGCGGGGCGGGACTTCGAGGCCCGGTTCGCGAACATCCGCGAGGCGCGCGAGGGTGACACTTGCCCGCAATGCGGCGGCGCGCTCCGCTTCCAGACGGCGATCGAGATCGGTCACATCTTCAAGCTCGAGACGTACTACTCGGTCCCGCTCGACGCGACCTTCCTCGACGAGGATGGCCAGGAGAAGCCCGTTGTCATGGGCAGCTACGGCATCGGGCCCGGCCGCACGATGGCGGCGATCGTCGAGCAGCACCACGATGACGACGGCATCAAGTGGCCGCGTTCCGTCGCCCCGTACGACGTCCACGTCGTTGCCCTCCCCGGCCTCGAGGAGCAGGCCGAGCGCGTCGCGCAGGCGCTCGACTCCGCCGGCGACGAGGTCCTGCTCGACGACCGCGAGCAGCGCGCGGGGGAGAAGTTCGCGGACGCCGACCTGATCGGCTGCCCGGTTCGCGTCACGGTCGGAAAGAAGACCCTCGAGGACGATTCGGTCGACATCCGCGATCGCGCCACGGGCGAGGAGCGGCGCGTGGCGATCGGAGACCTGGAAAGCTTGCGCTGATGGCACGGCGTCGCCGCTTCAGCGACGAGCCGTTCGGGCCGACGCTCGAGCGCCTCATGAACGACACGGGCGTGACCTACCGCGCGCTCGCGGCGAAGACGAAGCTTTCGGCGGGCTACCTGAACCACCTGGTGCACGGCAACCGCCCGGTGCCGTCGAACGACATCGTCCGCAAGCTCTCCGGCGCGCTCGGCGTCGAGCCGGAGCACTTCCGCGAGTACCGCCTGCGCGTGATCACCGACCGGCTAGAGGAGATGCCGCACCTCATCGACCGGCTCTACAAACGCCTCGGGAACGGCGGCTAGAATTCGCGAGACGGGGCGTGGCGCAGCCTGGTTAGCGCGCTAGTCTGGGGGACTAGAGGTCCCGAGTTCAAATCTCGGCGCCCCGATTGAAATAGGCACGGCAGCGGGGCCCATAAGGGGCCTAAACGTCACCCTTCGGACTCTTCAAGCTCGACATGAATCGCGGAGGCGTCGGTCATGAACCGTTCCTTCTGGTCGAAGCACAAGGCTTGTACCGCCGGGAGGTGCGCGACGTTGAATGCCAGCCAGCCGGCGCGGTAGTCGATCGTCACGACGTCCCCGGCCGTTGTCCGTGTCGTCATTGAGGCGCTGCGGCCGCTCGCCACATCGGAATGGGCATAGACCTGGTTTCGGAGGTCCCTGAGATCATCATGATGCTTCTCTGATCTGACGCCTTCGGCAGGTACTTCGACGGCAATTGCCAGGCGCCGCTTGTGAATGGCCGCATGTAGCAGACCGCCATCGCCGTCTCAAGCGCCCTCCGCCACGCAGGATCGTCACTCGTGTCCGTTCGGAGAGTGTTCGCCGCCGCGTGGGCCTGATCCATGTCCTCCGCGGCAAGAATGAGGCTCTCCTTCAGCCTCTCGAGCCCCTTGCGCTTGGCTTCATCCATCAGACCGACGCCTCCGCCGCTGGGCAGCTTGACTCCTGATGTCGACGTGACAGGATCGCCGGGTCGAGGCGGCGAGTCTCGCTCGACCTCAACGGGAGAGGCGTTCGTCCGGCGCGCAGGCCCCGGTCTTGCCGCGGAGAGGAGAACATTCAATGCTAAGACGGTTGACGCTTTTTGGCGGGCTGGGGACAGCCACGCTCATCATCTGCCTGCTCCTTCCGCTAGGCGCGGGGGCGCAGGAGGTCGTCCGTTGCGGTCCCGCCCTCGTGACCACCGTCGGTACGCCGGGCAACGACGTGATCGTCGGGACTGACGGGAACGACATCATCGCCGGTCTGGGCGGCAACGACACGATCTACGGCCTCGACGGAAATGACCGCATCTGTGGGGACGCGAATGACCTTGAGGTCGGAGGCAATGACGTGCTCTACGGCGGGGATGGAGACGACAGGCTGCTCGGCGACGGCCGCAACATCACCACGGCAGGTGACGACCGTCTCTATGGAGGCGACGGCGACGAAATCATCGTCCTGGGCGACGGCGACAACATCGACACCGCGGGCGACGATTGGGTGTCCGGCGGCAACGGGAACGACGACTCCGTCGAGGGGGACGGAGGGAACATCGGTAGCGGAGGGAACGACTGGGTCTTCGGTGACGATGGCAACGACACGGGGGTCGCCGGCGACGGCCTCAACGGGATCGCGAACGGCGGCGACGACCACGTCTTCGGTGGCGACGGCAAGGACTCGCTCGATGGCGATCAAACGGCGGGCGACTCTCCAAACGGAGGCGACGACGAGCTCGACGGTGGTCGGAGCCGCGACTCGCTCGACGGCGATACTGGCTTCGACAGATGCGTGAACGGCGAGGTGGTCGTGAACTGCGAGGCGTAGGTTCGGCCGCAGGACGACTCGACCGAGAAGCCCCGCCTCCGGCGGGGCTTCTTCTTTCTGGAACCGGGAGAGCGATAAGCGACGTAGTCGCTGTCGGGCCTTCGCATTGAGCTTTCTGCCTAGTGCGACGCCCTTCAGCGTTACAGGGCAGAAGAAGCGAGTTTCACAACCCTCTAGGTGGGCGCTCGACCACGAGCACGGCCCCGTCCGAGTCGTCTTGAACGTCAGTCACGCGCAGCGTCTTGTCCCGGCCAAGCGGGATCGTGTCGCCGGAACGCCGCCCTCATGCCTGGCTGGAACTTCTAGGGAGGGTGAGCGATGATCCGGGGAAAGGCACAGCGGACCTCAACCGCGGAGGAGTCGCAGCTATGGGGAGCCGTCGACCTGCGGATCGTCGTCGGCGCCGTTCGCGCCGGTCGTCTGCGGCACCCACACGTCGTAAATCGGGCGAGAGCCTGTTCTCCTTCTCCTACAAGAGGCTCTTGCAGGCAGGAAGCGCAGCTGCGGCACTCGGCTCGATCCTCGCGCTTGCATTCACGGTCGGCGATCGCGCACTCGGCCTCTTCGGCAGCGAGACTCGTCCGGAGGTCCAGCTGGAGCGGGTGACGCTGGAGAAGATGCCCTACAGGACGTACCTCGTCGTGAAAGAAAGAGTCGCGTCGCTACGTGGCGAGGGCGGGCAAAAGCTGCTTGACAGCAACGGTCTGGCAGTCGATTTCGTCGCGCGCGTCCAGGGATCGGCTAAAGGCGTTACCTATCCCGTTCGGCTGACGATCGAGTCACGCGACGCCAAAGGGCGGATAGATGAGCATGTCGATTATCGGCAGATCCCGCTGACGCTGGACGCTAGTGACGACGAGTGCGTCTGCCACGAGTTCTTCTTCTTGGGTGGCCACAGCGTTGCGTACCGAGTCAACGTGCAGATTCTTCGCCCGCACACGCCCAACGCCGAGCCGCTCGCAGAGAAAGAGTCCGAGTGGTATACGCCGTGATCAGCGGAAACTGACCAGGATCGTAGGAGCCTTCCCGCCTACAGCACGGTTCTTGAACTGGCACGTCCCGTTCCCTCTGCACCCAGGAGGGCCGCCCCAGGTCACGGATCCTCCCGGATTGTCGCTTCTTGCTTTCAGCTCCACCCACTTGCCTTTCGTCCGCCAGAGCACGCACTGTATTGAGCAGGAGTCGGGGCCGTAGTTGCCCATCTTGCCAGCGACCACCGTGCCCCGACCCGCCGTAAACAGGATGCTGAATTTCTGCGGTACCGTGACGGGCGATTCCCCCGGCGGCGGCGGCGGCGGCGGCGGAGGCTCAAAGCTCGCAGCGACCATCCGGTTGGTGGTCATCGGAATTCGGCAGGCGTACTTTCTCGGGACGGATGCGCAGGCTCCGCTCCAACCGGTGAACCTGTCACCCCCGGCCACCTTCACCCAGAGCGTGACCTTCTCACCGTTGGTGAAGTCGAGGCACTCAGGGCCGCACGGCCGCCCCGGTTGGCCCGACTCCGTCCGCAACACGGTAATCCGGCCCGGACCGAGTGACGGGAACCAGAGTCGCAGCGGCGAGAACCGCCCGGTGACTTGAACGACATCCTCGTTCACCTGAACCGTGCACGTCGTGCCCGTTACGTTGCAGGGTTGCTCCCACCTCTGGAATTTCGAGATAGCTCCGTCTTGCGGGGTGAGAATGACCGTGGTGCCCCGCTCTACGCGTACAAGGCATCGTCCATGACTTGGTCGTCCACTATTTGGGCACGGCAACCGCCACCGCGCTCCGTCTCCTCTTGCAAACCAGACGGAACCGTCGATCGAGGGTGCAGACACGTGCAGCTCGACCAAATCAGTACTGGTTGCCTGTGCGCCTGAAAGGCCAATTACGCCAGCTACAAAGATGATCAACATCAGTGCGTGAGCGAAGCGGCGGTGGCGTTTCATCGGAGCTCCCCTTCTTCTTCTCTTGGAGACTCTGAATGGCCTTCTAGTAAGCAGGACGCCTGGCGCGGCGACGATCTTCCGGTCAAGTGGTGCGCCGTCATGCCGGCCGCCGCCGCGCGTGAACAAGTTGGCCCTCAAAATGCTCTTGCGCGTGGGGTAGTTAACCCTCCGCGACCAGGCCGTCTACATCACGGCCACGGCTCATCGTGGTTGGTTCTAGCCGCATGGCCGAACAGTTTGTTTCGCGAAAAGCTGGCAAAGGGTCAGCGTTCAGGAGGTCAGAAAAACGCGGTCTCGCTTTCCGCTGTTGCACGCACGACAGGCAGCGACGAGGTTGGTCATCGCATCGCTTCCGCCCCTCGTCCTCGGCACAACATGGTCAGATCGACGGCCTAAGGATCGAGAACGCCCGCTTCACCGGGTGTTGCTCCGCAGCGTCGACGGCTTCGCCGTCCCTGGCAGTAGGGCCTACGCGGCCACGCCGGTGAACTGCGGGCTGTCTCTTTGCCGTACTCGCCTTACCGCGGGCGAGACGGTCACGAAGATCGCCGCGTGGTCGCCATCTAGGCGACCAGAACCTGCGGATCGTCCTCGGGCGGCTCGAGTCCGAAAGCGTGTTTCGGGAAACCGAGGCCGAGCCGTCCGACATCTCGGATGAGGGCCGCCGCTCCCGTTTTTCGCGGAAACCTGGCCCGGGCGCGATCGCGAGCAGCGAACTCGCAACCCGCGCCTATTTGGTGACGCGCCAGCAAGAACATCTTGCGCTCATCGACGGATTGCCGAGGACAGTGACCACGAACGGCTTCTGGAGGCTGAGGCCGCTTAGCTCGAGATTGCCGGTGTTCCCGACGCCGCGGCGGTAGGTAGCGGTGACGTTCTCCAAGTCGCTGGAAGGCAGCTCGCCCGCCACACCATCGCCGAAGCGGACCGTCGTGTCGCCTGTCTCCGCGCCAACAGTCAGTACGTAGGCGAGCTGGTCGTCGGCGACCAGGCACAAGGCCGGCCGCCGGCTGGCGTGCAGGCGAATACCGACGACGCCGGCGTCTTCGGTTTCGAGGTAGGCCTCGTCAGCCACCCGATCCTGATAGAAGGACAGGGCATCGGCCACATACGCCAGTAACTCGAGCAGCGCGATTCCCGAGTCGCCGGCGGGTCGAGTCGTCCTCGCGGGGCGGGAGCCATGCGCGTTAGGGATTACAAAGGCGGCAATGGAGAGCCGCTCCGCCGGGGTTACTCCAGGCGATGCTGCCAGGGCGACGCAAAGACGCTTCACGTCCACCGAAGGATCGTATGACCTCGCGCGCTGTCCGCAGCATTCGATCTCCCTGAACTCGCCGACTTTCACGCCTGAGTACGCGGCCCGGAGTGCCGCGCTGTCACCACGGCCGTCATACGAAGTCGTCACCGGCCCGGGGGCATCGAACCATGCACCTTTGCCGCATCGGGCGACACGCTGTGGGCCGAGTGGCCCCCGGCCTCTGCTGCGAAGGCACTAGAGGTGCAGGCACACACACTCGCAAGCGACTCCGGCCGGGTTCGTGTGTCTACCGTTTCACCACTTTCGGAGCTGTGAGCATGATCCTGCGGGTCGCCGCCGTGGTGCTGCCGTCCGGCTGCGCGTACCTGATCCGGACCCGTGTGGGAAGCCGCTCCACGCGGACGAGCAGCTTGAAGCCGCGGGCGGTGAGCCTCACTTTGACTGTTCCTGTGCGGCCGGCGGCAATCGAGAAGGTGCCGCTGCCCAGCTTCAGGGGGATGCGGCGGGCGGAGGAGCCTACGAGCCTCCGGTTGACGGACGCAGTGAGCGTGAGCGTGCCCTGGCAGCCGGCCTGAGCACCGCAGCGGAGCTTGACCGCCGCGGTCCGCGCCGGCGTCACCCTCACCGAGCCCGAGACAATTGCCAGCGTGGCCTTCGCCGGACCGAAGCCCACGACGTCAACGGGCCGCAGGCGATCGACGGTTATTCCGGTGGCTCCCTCTCCCAGCTGGCCGAAGCTGTTGTTGCCCCAGCACTTCACGCCACCAACACGGGTGAGGGCGCAGCTGTGGCGCCCCCCGGCGGCGATCGCGGTCGCGCCGCCTGTCAGGCCGGAGACCTCGACCGGTCTCGAGCGGTTGCGGGTAGTTCCGTCGCCCAGCTGGCCGTTGTAGTTGTAGCCCCAGCACTTGACGCCGCCGGTGCCGGTCAGCGCACAGCTGTGTATGAGACCGGCGCCGATCGCGGTGGCCGACACGGTCGCGGATCCCAAGTCGCCGGAGCCGCCGTTCGTGGCGAGCAACAGAGCCGTTCCTGCTCGACCAGAACCTGCGGCGGCGACGAGCGCAACGGCTAGAGCCGCGACGATCAGCAGCCGAAGCGTTAACGCTGCTCGATATAGCTCTTGCACCGGCATCATCCCCTCGCCGGCTGGCAGGCGCCTCTGCCCAGCGCCTCGCACCACTCACCCAGCCTGGGGCAAGCCAGCGCTGGAGTCAAGGGGTTCCGGTCGTGAACGCCGGCCGCAAGCGCAGCAGCCGACTCGTCTTCGGCGACGCGCCCGAATAGGACGAAAACCGACCGGGGCCGCCGATAGGTTGGCACCGGCCGAGCCCCGCTCGGAGAGGCTCATGCATCAGGGGGTTTGGCCTGATCGTCGTCGCTCTTCAGCGGCAGAGACTGCTGAGTCGACTCCTCAGCGACGTGCCCCTCGACGACCTCCTCTGTGTTAGGCGACTGGAGATGCGACGACGTGTTCTCGGTCGGCGAATCCAAGTGCGGATTCATCTCCGCGAGGCAGGCGACGAAGCCGAGTCGCTTCTCGGGGCCCAGCGCGCACAGCGGTGCTTCGAGCTGCGGCATATGCAAGGTGACCGTCTCGGATCCCGCTGCCATCTGCGGCGACCCGCCATCACGCGGCATTTCTCAGCTCGCGTAAGGGGTGCCCTTCTCGACCCCTCACGAAATCGCGAACGTGTTGACCGTCAAGACTCGGCAAGATTCCGATGATCTCGGCAATGTCGCCCTCGGCTCGAAAGAGCGTTCCATGTTCACCACCAAGCGGCCCACGCGACTGAATGTCATAGACCGCGCCGAGCGGACGTCCCCCTTCCTTGTTACCTGGCTCCTCGATCAGCTGACAGCCCGCGATGCTCAACGGAAGATCGACGTCCTCCAGACGGTCTTCCGCCGTTAGGTCGTCCACTGAGCCTTCCTTCGTCCTGGCTCCGATGCGTCGAACGGCGCCATCAGGTATCCGAGTACGCCACCGGGGAGGCGACAAGAGGCCGCTCAAAGACGACCCCGCATCGTCGCACCCTTCGCCGCATCCGGGTACGCCTCCGCAGGGTCGTCACTGAAAAGTCCCCACGCCGATAGCTCGCGAAACGCGTCTCGGAAACAGCCGCGTTTGACTGATCGGTCAATCGGGCAAGGTTCGTTGCGGGAGCCGGTTCGCCCGGGAGCCGCAGCCGGGCGGGGCTCCCTTCAGGGGTCGCTCCGGAGGTTGTTAAGGGTGCAGGCAGCTTGACCCTGGGTGACGCTTTGGGCCGGACCCAACCCGAACCCCGCCAAGACGACACCGCCGACTAGAACGGCGGCTTTCAGCAAGCCGCTACCGGCGTCCGACGACCAGGTTGACCCGGGGAGTTGCGGGGTCGCACCTCCTCCGGTTCGCTGTCGCGTGCGGAACGTGCTCGGCCTGCGGCTCGCCAGGGCTAGGCAGCGGATCCGGCGCGAAACTGCCGAGTGGGTCGGGTCCGGCGCGTCCGCTCGCGGCGCATTGGCCGCGTCATCTCGCAGCGGCCACGAGGCGGCGTGGTCCGCCCGCCTCTGATTTCGGCCACGTCAGCTGCCTACCCGAGTAGGCCCGGCGAAGGCGAAGCAGCCGCTTCCCGAGGTCGACGTCTCGCCAGCGCAGGCTCGGAAAGAGCAGAGCCCCACGCCTCGGTAAGGCACGGGGCTCCGTGACGTGCAACCCGTTAGTGGCCGCAGTTGTGATTCGGTGGGGGCGGCGGCTGGTGTCCGGGACAGCCGTGGTTGCTGCCAGGGCCTCCTCCGGCGTCCGCCCCCGCGAGTGGCACACCGACACCCAGGAGGATGCCGGCAAAGAGACTCGCGACCACCTTCCGCATGCTGAGCTTGCGCACGCTCTCACCTCCCTTTCCGCGTCTCGCGCCCGACCCCTCGGCCCGTTACGCAAGGAAACACGAAATGGCACCGCGACCCTACTCCCCTGCCGACGCAAATGCAGCCGCTGGTGGACGAGACCTTCTTCTCAGGACGCGGCCTTGTCCGCCGCCGAGTCATCCTCGTAGACGCGGGCTGCGGCGGCTCCTCGAGCCGTTCGCTCGCGTTTCTAGGGGAGAGCCGCGCCGTCACCTGCATCGTGTCCAGGGTGGATGAACGACCGCCACCACCACACTTGCGATCCGCTTGATCGGATCAACCAAGGGGTTTGTCCTCTTCGAGATGCGCCCAGTACCGACTAATGGTCGGTCCGCTCAGTGCGACCCTGTCCGGCGCCAGGATCCTCGCGTCCCTTCGCGCGCGCAGCGCCCTGAGGCCCCTCCGCAGCGAATCGGCGAGCTCGCGCGCGCGCCCAGGGAGTTCGGGAGCCGGCGGGCTTTCAGCGCCGACCCTGAGCGGCGGGAAGTCGTTGCGCAGGCCCACGATGAAGAGCTGGAAGACGTGCTCGGGCTCGGGCAGGCCCTTGAGGTCGTGCTGACCGAGATCGCGGAAGCTCACACCGGCCGGAAGTACTCCGCCGAGCCCAGCGTACGCCGCCTCCGAGATGAGAACCTGACCCCCGTGACCAGCGGAACAGATGCGGGCGGTTCGATGCACGTCGAGCCCGAGATACTCGCCTTCGGGTCCGACGGCTCGTCCCGTGTGGATTCCCATTCGGACACGCACGTTGACTCCGTCCGGCCAGACCGCTGCCGCAAACGAGCGCTGCCCGGCCCTCGCAGCCGCGACGGCGTCGGCAGCGGTTCCGAACACCGCGGACACTTCGTCCCCAAGAGCCCCGTAAACGATGCCACCTGAGCGCTCGACAGCTTCGGCGAGGAGCCGACGATGCTCGAGCAAAAGGTCCGGATAATCGTCACTCAGCGTAAGCGCAGTCGACCCTTCGATGTCGGTGAAGAGGAAGGTGACCGTTGCTTGCCGCAGCTCGGACATGAGGTCCTTCAGGCCAGCCAGTGTAAGAAGATTCCTCGCCCGCACCAAACCTGCGACAGACGAGGTCGACACCATGATTCGCTCGGTAAAAGCTGGCCGGGTGGCGCATCAGCGGGCGTGTCAGCCGGCCGTCACCGGGGGCCGGGAAGCGCTTCGCGGGCGCCTGAGCGTTCGACCCACCGCCGGCCTACCTAGAGGGAGTGAATCCAGCCATTCGGTTCCTTCCCGTCTCTCGGATTGGGACCGAGCGGCACGGTGAGCCTAGCGCGTCGTCTGCGGAGTGCTTCGCCCGCAATCCTTGCGTCAGAATCCGTCGATCGCCTCGTATGTCGTGAATGAAAGGGCGGTGGCCCGCGCGCGGCGCCTCATCCGTGCGCGCCAATACGTCCTCAACAGCGACTGGGGAGACGTTCAGCCCAAAGCCGAAGACGAAAACGCGTTTCTCGCGTCTCACCCTTGGAGCGAGTACGGCGAATGGCACCTCGGACTCACCGATGGCGCCTCAGAGGAGACCAAGGCGCGATACGCCTTCGTCTACGGAGACTTCCGCCGCCTCCACCGCACCGGACTGATCGCATGCCACTACCGCGCCGCAGAATGGCGGCACAAGGAGATCGAGCTCGCGGCCCACGATCTGCTGCAGCTCTTGGATAGATCAAGCGCCTGACGCGGGGAGGCCCTGGGCACCCCGCTACAGAGTCGACTCTGCTCAGCGATTGCGCCAGCGCTCGAAGATGAACCCCTGCTCGTTGCAGTACGGAGCAAGCTGGTGACGCATCACCGCGCCGTCACTACTCGCTACGCATTCTCGATCTGCTCGATGCGGTCGGCGAGCAGATGAAACGAACGCTGTACGGCGATGACCAGGCCCATGAGCAGTTGATTCATCTCGTCCACCGGCGGTGCGATTCCGGAACCGCTCACAGCCTGGGCCTTCTCGTAAGCGGGAAGAGACTTCACCTCGCGCCGAAAGACCTTGTCGACTTCGTCCCCTAGTGACATCGCCCTCTCCTGTTCGGTTGCCCGCAACAGTAGAAGAAGGCGATTGAGTTCAGGCGGCCTCTCCAATGCAGGGGGAATCCCGCTCGTCGTCGTCTCGGTGGCAGTGCTTGCAGATTCCGTCGACAAAGGCATGGCGTGGCGAAGCGCCGAGCACGACGACGGGTGTCTCGAGATCCGGTACGACCGGATGGGGTGCTGTCGTCGCCTTGATCGAAGCCTTTCCCTCCACGATCGCGGAAGCTCGTAGAGCCGACTGACGCACGAAGCCGCCCAGGGTCAGCCCGAGGTGGCCGGCGGCGGCGGTGATTTGCGCCCGCTCGGCGTCACTGAGGCGGATGGGAACGACCGATCTCGCCGTATTACGCGCTGTTGACGAAGGTGCCGACGGAGCGACTAGTTTTTCGCTTGTTTGAGCCATTTCAGGAGCTTCTTTCGCCGATGTCTAGTCCGGGGTGTGGAGGAGCCATCTCTAAAAAATCGGAAAGCACGATTTCACCGTTTGTAACTCGAAGGTCTCCTCTGAGCGTTTGGCCGGGCCACCCGGCGCGCCGGCACGATCGCGCGGGTCCTCCAGGGCAGGCAGCTACTTGATATCTGCATAGATCGCGGCGTGATCACTCGCAGCCTCGACCGGTTTGGTGATGGTCGGGAAATGCGGGAAGAGCGTCCCCTGCTTGCCGCCCCAGACGCCCTTGCGAAAGATGGCACCCCCAGTGACACGGCCGAACAAGGCCGGCGAGAGGAGGACATAGTCGATCTTTTGGCTCTTGGTGCCGTTTCCGAACGTTCCCGGTCTGCCATCGCTGGTGAAGCTCGGGTGGGTGGTGATGTCGCGCAGGTCGGTTTGGGCCAGCAGGGGAGCAAGCGGTGCAGAGTCGGGCGTGTCGTTCAAATCGCCGAGCACGATCACGTTCGCCTGGCCTTCTGCGATCAGGCGACGATAGATCCGGGTCACGCGCCGAGCCTGGCGCCTGCGCTTCGCATTCGAGGAGCCCTGACTTCCGAACCCTTTGCTCTTTAGGTGGTTGACGAGCAGGACGAATCGCTCGCCGTCCGGCGTTGCGACCGTGTATTCGGGGCAGTCGCGGCTGAAGATCTCCCCCTGAGCGTCAGTGTCGTCGACGTGGGAGGCGATCGCCGCGATCTCGTAGCCGCTCTTGGTCAGCAGGGCGACGTCGATGCTCCGATCGTCGTTGCCGTCGATCAGCATCACGTGGTCATAGGGCTGGCCGCCAGGAGGGGTCTCCTCCGGGTTTGCAGGGTCGACAGTGCCGCTCCAAGTAGCTGCGGCAAGAGTCGAAGGCTCGGGAATGGGCAATCGCCCGATCCGCGCGCACGTTGCTCGAGCACGTCGACGCCGCGGCTGGCCTGACTCGTTCCCATGGGCGAAGCTCTGTGACGCGAAAAACAACGGGGCGCCTGCCAAGCGCTGCGGCCCGCACCACGTCGTTTCGCTTTCGCAGCCAAGTGCGTTTGAATGCGCACATCGCGAGGGAGGACGGCCCCATGGAGAGAGCGACGGAGGGTGCATCCGCCACAGCACTCGTCGCACCGAGTGCAGCAGGCGAGCAGCGGACCGGGCTGACGGTCGCTCAGCTCCTCCTCGAGTACCTGAAGCTCGAGGAGGCGACCACC
>JBKPFD010000246.1:0-3583 GCA_046729155.1 Actinomycetota bacterium | reverse complement strand
AAAGGAAGTCGGCGCCGGCGCCGCCGTACTCCTCGGGAACGCACGAACCCATCAGCCCGAGCTCGGCGAGCTTGCCGAACACCTCCTTCGGGAAGCGGTGTTCGCGGTCCCACCGGGCGGCGTGCGGCTCGATCTCGGCGGCCGCGAATTCGCGCGCGAGCACCTGGATCTCGCGTTGCTCAGGGGTCAGTTCCAGGTCCACGAAGCGAGTATATGAGTCTGCCTTTGAGAACATGTTTGTTATAGTCAAGATGACTTATCTGTTATAAGAACATGATGAGCGCAGACCTCCTTCGTAGCGCCCGGCTCCGAGCCGGCTTGACCCAGGCCGAGCTCGGCCGCGCTGTCGGACGTCCTCAGTCCGCGATCGCGCGCTGGGAGAGTGGCCGAATCCAGCCGAGCCTCGAAACACTCCGCGAGCTGATCAGGGCTTGTCGGCTGGAGCTCACCGTAGGGCTCGCCAACTACGACGACTCGTACGTGCCGGAGATCAACCGGATGCTCGACCTCGAGCCGGCCGACCGGATCCGCGATGCACGCGCCCGTGAGCGGGCCGTCGCCGGCATACGCGGCGCGGCACGGTCAGAAGTTGCCTGAGTTCGACCCTGAGGCGATCTTCGAGGTGCTCGACAAGTACGGCGTTCGCTACATCGTCATCGGGGCGATCGCGGCCATCGCGCAGGGCTACCCGTTGAACACCGGCGATCTCGACGTGACGCCGGCCTCCGACCCCGACAATCTCGAGCGCTTGGCAGCAGCGCTCGTCGAGCTCGAAGCCCGGCTCCGGGTCGCGCGCGAGCCCGCCGGGATCGAGTTCGCGATCGAGCCGGAGTACCTTCGACGAGCCGAGAGCTGGACGCTGACCACGATGTTCGGAAACTTCGATCTCTGCTTCGTCCCTGCCGGCACGCGCGGATTCGACGACCTGCGCCGAAAAGCTGTCGCCGTTCGTATCCGCGACATCGACGTGCAGGTGGCGGGTCTCCTGGACGTCATCCGTATGAAGGAGGCTGCCGGACGGCCGAAGGACCTGGCGCAGCTTCCCGCCCTCCGGCAGACGGTCGAGGTCGCTCGCGACCGCGAGCGGCGTACTCAGTCGTAGCGGTAGAAGCCCTCCCCCGCCTTCCGGCCGAGGCGGCCCGCTGCCACATGTTCCCGCAACAGGGGGCAGGGCGCGTAGCGGTCGTCTCCGAGCCCCTCCTGCAGCACCTCCATGATCGCCACGCAGGTGTCGAGCCCGATCAGGTCGGCGAGCGCGAGGGGGCCGAGCGGGTGGTTGAAGCCGAGCTTCGCGATCGTGTCGATCGCCTCGGGCTCCGCGACGCCGTCGTGCAGCGCCCAGACGGCCTCGTTGATGAACGGCATCAGGATGCGGTTCGACACGAAGCCGGGGAAGTCGTTGGCCACGGCCGGGGTCTTGCCGAGCTCCCGCGCGAGCTCCGTGATCGCCTCCGCGGTCTCGTCGGATGTGTCTCGACCGCGCACGATCTCTACGAGGGACATCACAGGCACCGGGTTGAAGAAGTGCATCCCGATCACGCGCTCGGGCCGCTGGGTGGCCGCGGCCAGCGACGCGCTGGGGATCGACGAGGTGTTCGACGCAAGCACGGCTCCGTCGGGTAGCGCGGCGTCCGCGCGCCGGAAGACGTCGTCCTTGACCTCGGCGTCCTCGACGACGGCCTCGATCATCAGGTCGGCGGGGACGAGTTCTTCGACCGACTCGATGCGTCCGAGCACCTCGTCGGGGTCCGCCCCGCCTTTCTCCGCGAGCTTGCCGAGGCTCCGCCCCATCGCCTCGAGGCCGCGCTCGACCGCGCCCGGAGCCGCGTCGTGCAGCGAAACTCGACGCCCTGAGCCGGCGACGACCTGCGCGATGCCGCCGCCCATCTGGCCCGCGCCGACCACGAGCACGTGCTCGAACCTCACGCGCGGAGGCTACTCGCCGCGTGTCGAGTAGCGCAGCGGGATGAGCAGGACGAACGCGAGCCCGGCGACGAAGAACGCGAGCGAGACGAAGTCGGTCTCCTCGCGCTTCGGCACAGATGTCCCCGGCTTGCGGCAGTCGCTCTCGGGGGCGGACATGAGCGCGCGCTCGGCGGGCGGCGTGCCGCACGGGTAGGCGTCTGCCGACCGCGCGACGACCAGCGTCAGCACGATCACGCAGAGGAAGGCGACGAGCACGCTCGTCGATCGCGCCGGCCACCACCGGCGCGGCGGCGGGCGCAGGGACGAGCGATATCGCATTGCCCTAAGTAGGACCGATTTTCCGGCCCGCGGTTGGGAACCGGCGAAAGTTCCCCCTTTTGGGTTAGCCCGGCTCCGGTTCGACTATGGCTCTTGGTCTTCTTCCGTCCAGGCCGCGTCCCAACGGTCGCGGAGCTCCTTCCGCGTGACGACGAGATCGTCGACCTCGCCCCCGCTTTCGCTGAGCGCCGCACCGAGTGGCAGGCCGCCAGGAGATCTTCCGCAGCGCAGCCCTCGACGCTCTCGAAGAACCCGCTGAACCACGGCACGAAGTACCACGGCGCGTCCCAGTACGGGACGAGCTGTTCGTCAACCGCGACGTGGCGCGGCTCGGGCTGGACATCGCTCTCGATCAGCTCGGCATCGGAGGCGCAAGCCGGGACCGTCCGCGGATCGCCGACTGGAGGGGTCCAGGCGATGAGTCGCTCGGCGGGGCCGTGGCAGGGTCGAAGAAGCACGGCTGCAGGATCGCCGGCGTCGACGTTCCGTCGAAGCGGGCTTGGGCACAGGCGAGTACGTAGCGTGCGCGTCCATTCGCGGCGGTCACGTCAGCGAAGTCGTTCGGAGACTCGGCGCGCTCGAAAGCGCCCTCCGCACGGTCGCGCAAGGCAAGCGCCTTCTCCAACAGTGCCTCGGCTTGCTTGTCCGTAGAAAGCTCGACTGCGTCCGTTAGCCGGACGACCTCATCTGCGAGCGCGCCGAGATCGCGCGTCGTTGCTTCCCGGACCGCCTCCTCATCGTGGCCGAGGAACGGGAGGTCAGGCAACGGAGCCTGTCGGCTCAGACCTCGATCAGAACGGCGTCGCCCTGGCCGCCGCCGGAGCAGATCGCCGCCAGCCCGAGCCCGCCGCCGTTCCGCCGCAGCTCGTGCACCATCGTCCCGAGGATGCGCGCTCCGGAGGCGCCGATCGGATGCCCGAGCGCGACGGCGCCGCCGTTCACGTTCACCCTCTCCTCGTCCGCGCCGAGCATCTTCGCCGAGTTGAGCACGACCGAGGAGAACGCCTCGTTCAGCTCGACCCGCTCGACGTCGTCGATCGACTTGCCGGCCTTCTCGAGCGCGATCGTCCCGGCGCGCGCGGGCGTGCGCGCGAGGTACGCGAAGTCGTCGGCGACGTAGCCCTGTGAGACGATCGTCGCCAGGATCTCGAGGCCGCGCCGCTTCGCGAACTCCTCGCTGGTCACGACCACTGCGCCCGCACCGTCGTTCACGCCCGGGGCGTTCCCGGCCGTCGTCGTCCCCTCGGGGTCGAAGACCGGCTTCAGCGCGGCGAGCTGCTCGAGCGACGTGTCGCGGCGCGGCCCCTCGTCCACGGCGACGTCGCCGACGGGGACGATC
>JBKPFD010000245.1:0-3587 GCA_046729155.1 Actinomycetota bacterium | reverse complement strand
GATGCCCTCGACGTTGAACGAGACGATCCCCGCGCGGCGCTCCGGCGACGGCCCGTAGAGCGTGATCCCCGGCACCTCTGCCAGGCGCTCGAGCGCGTACACGACCAGATCGTGCTCGTGCTGCTCGATCGCCTCGAGGCCGATCGACTCGAGGTAGTCGACGGCCGCGCCGAAGCCCACCGCCTCGGCGATCGGCTGCGTGCCCGCCTCGAACTTCGCCGGCACCTCGCCCCACGTCGTCTCCTCGAAGCGGACGGCGCGGATCATGTGCCCGCCGAGGTTGAACGGCTCCATCGCGTCGAGCAGCTCGCCGCGGCCCCAGAGCGCGCCGACGCTCGTCGGGCCGCACATCTTGTGCGCCGAGAACGCGAGGAAGTCGCAGTCGAGCGCCTGGACGTCGATCCGCCGGTGAGGCGCCGCTTGGGCCGCGTCGACGACCATGATCGCGCCCTGCTCGTGCGCCCACGCCGAGAGCTTCTCGATCGGATTCACCGTGCCGAGCGCGTTCGAGACGAGATTCGCGGCGACGACCTTGACCGTCGCACCGTCGGCCGCTTCGTCGAGGCCGGAAAGGTCGAGCTCACCGGAATCCGTCAGCCTGATCATCCTGAAGTCGGCGCCGGTCCGCTTGGCGATGTACTGCCACGGCACGAAGTTCGAGTGGTGCTCGAGCTCGGTGACGACGACGGCGTCGCCCGGCCCGAGGTTCGACAGGCCCCACGCGTACGCAACGAGGTTCAGGCTCTCGGTCGCGCCGCGCGTGAAGACGATCTCGCGCGCCGCGGGCGCGTTGACGAACGCGGCCACCTTGCCGCGGGCGCCCTCGTACCCCTCGGTCGCGCGCTCGGAGAGCGTGTAGACGCCGCGGTGCACGTTGCCGTACGACGTCTCGTAGAACTCGCGGATCGCGTCGAGCACCTGGCGCGGCTTCTGGGCGCTGACGGCCGAGTCGAGGTACGCAAGCGGCTTCCCGTGCACCTTCTGCTCGAGGATCGGAAAGTCCGCGCGAACCTTTTGCGCATCGAGCTTCCGGCGGGCTGTAACGGCCATGCGCCTATCGTACTCCCAGGCCCGGGGTGGCCCGGCCGCTGAAGACCCACCACTTGTAGGCGGCGAAGTTCCAGCTCATCGACGCTGTCGTCGCCAGGCAGAAGGCGACGGTCCTGATGACGAAGTCCTCGCTCATGACGTCGTCGAGCCCGGCGGCCTCCACGAGCTCGAACACCCACTCGCCCGGCTGCGAGAAGACGCTCGAGAAGAACTGCGTCAGCCCGGTCTGGACGACGTAGACGCCGATCAGCGTGGCGGCGACGAACCGGCCGGCCTGCCCGGCCGCGACTCGACGATCGCCGCTGGCGCGGAAGACCCAGGAGCGGTTGAGGAAGAAGCTGAAGGCGAGGGCGACCGTGCCCGAGACCGCCTTGGCGATCCACACGTGGGAGAGAGGAATACCGAAGATCTTCGTCAGCGCCTGGAAGAGCACGAAGTCGAGCAGCGTGTTCGCCAGGCCGACGACCACGAACCTCTGGACCTGCCGCATGCTCTAGCGGGGTGTGACGTCCGGCAGCCCGTGCGCGTCGCTCACGAGGTAGAGCGGCCGCCGTTTGACCTCGTCGTGGATGCGCGCGATGTACTCGCCGATCACGCCGAGGATGAGCAGCTGGATGCCTCCGAGGAAGGAGACGTAGACGGCGATCGAGGCGAGACCCGGGACGGAGTAGAACCCGACGATCTTCCAGATCAGGAACGAGACCCCGAGCAGAAACGAGAGCACGGAGACGAAGAATCCCAGATTGAGGGCGAAGCGAAGGGGTGCCGCCGAGAAGCTCACGATCCCGTCGATGGCCAGCCTCAGCAGCTTGCGGAACGGGTACTTCGTCTCGCCCGCGAAGCGTTCGGCACGCGTGTAATGCACGCCCTCCTGGCGAAAGCCGATCCAGCCGAACATCCCCCGGACGTAGCGATTGCTCTCGCGCATCGCCTTGAACGCTTCGAGCGCCCGCCTGTCGACGAGGCGAAAGTCGCCCGCGTCGAGGGGAACGCCGATACCGGCCAGGCGATGGAAGACGCGGTAGAAGGCGACGGCGGTCGCCCTCTTGAACCACGTTTCTCCAGGCCGCTCGTCTCGGATGGTGTAGACGACGTCCACTCCCTCGCGCCACCGCGCCACCATCGCCTCGACGACCTCGGGCGGGTCCTGGAGATCGGCGTCCATGATCACGACAGCGTCTCCACGCGCCATGTCCACGCCCGCCGTCGTCGCGATCTCGTGGCCGAAATTGCGAGAGAGACGAAGGACCTTGAAGCGGTCGTCGCGCTCGCGAGCGGCCAGCATGAGCTCGTAGCTGCGATCGCTGCTGCCGTCGTCGACGAAGACGACCTCGCCTCGGCCACCGAGACGGTCGAGCAGGACCTCCAGCCTGCGCGCGAGCTCGTCTAGCGACTCCTCCTCGTTGTAGACCGGGACGACGATCGAGTACTCGGTCCGATCGTTGTTCTCAATCACGCTTCTTCTTTCCCCATGCCGGCGGAGCATCCTCGTCCAGCGGACTGACGGGTCACCTGGTCGCGCCCACGCGCTTCAGCTTCAATGTGAGGCCGTGCGCCCAGTCCGCTCGCTCATGCCGGCCGCCGTCGCCGCACTCCTCCTAGTCGCCGCGGGCTGCGGCGGAGGGGGCCACAAGGCGGCCCAGGCCGGAGAGAGCTCCGGTGTCGACGCGGCGGGCGCAAAGGTCTTCGACGACGCGGGCTGCGGGGATTGCCACACGCTCGCCGCGGCCGGCTCGAAGGGGACGGTCGGCCCGAACCTCGACCAGCTGAAGCCGAATGCCGACCGCGTCAAGCGCCAGGTGACGAACGGCGGCGGCGCGATGCCGTCGTTCAAGGACAAGCTGAGCGCGAAGCAGATCGAGGACGTCGCCAACTTCGTGTCGACGTCGGCAGGGATCGGCGCTGCCAAGTTCACCTTCGAGCCCGACGACACGACGCTCGACGACTGTGCGTCACGGGGCGACGAGTGCTGGCCGCAGGCGTTCGGCAACATCGCCTACGAAGACGGTCCCCGGAAGGCGCTCGATGAGCTCGACCGGCTGAGCCAGACGAACCAGATCGTGCGGGCCACGTGCCACCGGATCGCGCACATGATCGGCGCCGGCGGGCTGCGGCACTTCGACGGCAACGTCGGCAACGCCTTCGTCGAGGGCACGCCGACCTGCGGCTCCGGGTACTACCACGGCCTGCTCCAGTGGAAGCTCGCCGGGCTCGAGGAGAACGAGGTCGCGCCGGTCGCCCGCGAGGCGTGCAACGACGACAAGATCCGCCAGAACAACTTCATCTACTACCAGTGCGTGCACGGGCTTGGCCACGGCTTGATGCTCTACACGGGACTGGAGCTGCCGATCGCCCTGAAGCTCTGCCACGGCCTCCAGACCGAGTTCGACCAGACCTCGTGCTCGGGCGGCGTGTTCATGGAGAACCTCAGCTCGTCGTTCGGGCTGCACACCCGCTGGCTGAAGAAGAACAATCTGCTCTACCCGTGCAACATCGTCTCGCACCAGGACAAGCTCTACTGCTACCTGCTCGTCTCC
>JBKPFD010000244.1:0-3271 GCA_046729155.1 Actinomycetota bacterium | reverse complement strand
TGCTGATCTCGGTCGGGCTCGGCTTCTCGTTCGTGCCGATCTCGATCGCGGCGCTCGCAGGCGTGAGGCCTGCCGAGGCGGGCCTCGCCTCCGGGCTGATCAACACCTCGCAGCAGATCGGCGGTGCGCTCGGCATCGCGGCGCTCTCGTCGATCGCCACCACGACCACGACCGACGAGGTCTCGAGCGGGACCGCGCTCGACTTCGCTCTGACGAACGGCTTCCAGAACGCGTTCGTCGCAGGCGCGATCGTGGCGTTCATCGGGATCCTCGTCGCGGTCTTCGTGGTCAGCAGGCGCGACCTGGAGGAGGCGCCCGTCGAGGCGGAGCCGGCGTTCGACGTCGCCGCCTAGAGCTTCTCCGAACCGCACCCAGGGGCCAAGAGGGGCCGCGTGAAACCGCGGCCCCTCTATCGTTAAGGGCTCGTGGCCACGGCCGCACCGGACCCCCGCCGCTGGAAGGCGCTCATCCTCGTCTGCGCCGCGATCTTCGTCGTGGTGCTCGACATCGCGATCGTCAACGTCGCCCTGCCGTCGATCGGCCGCGACCTCGACTTCGCCGAGGAGAACCTGCAGTGGGTGATCACCGCCTACGCGCTGACGTACGGCGGCTTCCTGCTCCTCGGCGGCCGCGCGGCCGACCTGCTCGGCAGGCGGGTCGTGTTCATGGGCGGGCTCGCGCTGTTCACCGCCGCCTCGCTCGTCTGCGGCCTCTCGACCTCGTCCGAGATGCTGATCATCGCGCGCGGCGTGCAGGGCCTCGGCGCGGCGATCGTCTCGCCCGCGGCGCTCTCGATCATCTCGACGACGTTCACGGAGGGCAGCGAGCGCAACAAGGCTCTGGGCGCTTGGGGCGCGGTCGGCGGCAGCGGCGCGGCGGCGGGTGTCCTCTTCGGCGGGATCCTCACCGAGTACCTGAGCTGGGAGTGGATCTTCTTCGTCAACGTGCCCGTCGGCCTGAGCGTGCTCCTGCTGACGCCTTTCTACGTGCGCGAGAGCCGGCGCGAGGACGTCGTCCACGACTACGACCCGCTCGGGGCGATCCTCGTCACGAGCGGGCTCATCGTCCTCGTCTACGCCATCTCGGAGGCCCCGGACGTGGGGTGGGGCGCGTTCCGGACGATCGGCCTGCTGATCGTCGCCGGCCTCCTCCTCGCGTTCTTCCTCGTCTGGGAGTGGCGCGAGAAGGCGCCGTTGATGCCGCTCAGGATCTTCCGCATCAGGCTCGTCTCGGCGGCGAACTTCGTCGCGTTCCTCCACTCGGGCGGCCTCTACGGCTCGTTCCTGCTGCTCACGCTCTACATGCAGCAAGTGCTCCAGCTCTCGGTGATCGAGACCGGCCTCGCCTTCCTCGCCACGGCCGGCACGGCGGTTGTCTTCGCCGGTCCCGCGCAGGCACTGGTGACGCGAATCGGCGTGAAGCCGGTGCTGCTGACCGGGATCGCGCTGCTCGTCGCCGGTGCGCTCTGGTACACGCAGATCGACGCCGACGGCTCCTACCCCGTCGATCTCCTGCCCGGCTTCCTCTCGGTCGGCGTCGGCATTCCGCTGTCGTACATCCCGATCACGATCGCAGCGCTCGCCGGGGTGAGCGACGAGGAGGCGGGTCTCGCGTCCGGCCTGCTCAACACCTCGCAGCAGGTCGGAGGTGCGATCGGGACGGCCGTGCTGTCGACCGTCGCGTTCACCCACTTCGAGACGTTGATGGGCGAAGGGAAGGCGCCCGAGGTCGCGCTCACCGACGGCTTCCGGTGGAGCTTCTGGGTCGTCTTCGCGATCTGGGCGGCGGCGCTGGTCTCGGCGGCGATCCTCATTCGCCGTGAAGAGGTCTCGGCCGAGGCGGCCGAAGCGGCGGTTTCCTAGAAGACCCCCTTCAGAGCACCGCCTTCACGATGAGGACGATCGCGGCGATCGCGAGCACGAGCAGGACGAGCTCCGCGAGGCCCACTGCGGTGTCCTTCAACGACCTGGCGCCGTTTGCCTCCTTCGCCACTCGTCTTCCGTGCTTCGGCTCGAGGCTTGCGAGGATCTGCTCGCGCACATGGCTCTGGATCTCCTCCGCGAGGGTGGTCGCGCTGCTCTCGGGCTCGGCCGTCTTGAGCGGCGGGAACGTGCGCTCCTGATCGTCGAGCGCGAGCTGGAAGAGCCGCTCGTGCTGGATGTCCTTCAGGTTCTGGCGGCCGAGGTCGACGACCGAGACACCCTCGGGCAGGTCGTTGCCCAGCAGCGCGCGTGTCGTCTCCGAGAGGAGGATCTGGCCGCCGTGGCCGGCCGAGCAGATGCGCGCCGCGCGCACGACGTCGAGGCCGAGGTAGCCCTCCTCGCCGACAGATGGCTCGCCCGTGTGCAGGCCCATTCGCACGCGCACCTCGCCGCCAGGCCACTCGTGCTCGGCCAGGGCGCGCTGCGCGGCGACCGCGCCGGCGACTGCGTCCCTTGCGCGCGGGAACGAGTAGAAGAACGCGTCGCCCTGCGTGTCGACCTCGGAGCCTCCGGCCGCGCCGAAGTGCTCGCGCACGATCCGGCGGTGGTCGCGGACGACGTCGCCGTAGCGGTCGCCGAGCTCCTGCAGCAGCCGCGTCGAGCCCTCGACGTCCGTGAAGAGGAAGGTGACTGTGCCCGTCGGGAGCGTGGCCATGGCCGTTGAGTCTAAGGTGGCCGTGCTGTGCCGATCCTTCAAGTGGAAGCACTGCCGCAGGCTCCCGGTGTCGATGTCGAGGCGGCGCTGACGGCGCTCTGCGGCGAGGTCGCGCTGCTGCTCGGCGAGGAGCCGAGCGGCACGTGGGCGACGTGGCGCACCCTCGAGCACTACGTCGAAGGGGCCAACGAGCCTCGGGTGCAGCCCGTCTCGACGCATCCGCCCATCGTCCGCGTGATCGCGTACGAAGGGCGCGATCGGGGCCGGGTGGCCCACCTGTTGGCGCGTGCCGCCGAGGTGCTCGCGCGCGAGCTCGGGCTCGAGCACGGCAACGTCTTCGTCCTCTACGACGAGGCGCAGCCGGGCCGGCTCTATACGGGCGGCGAGGTGGTCGGTCGGTGAACCGTCTCGCGGAGGAGACCAGCCCGTACCTCTTGCAGCACGCCGACAACCCGGTCGACTGGTACCCGTGGGGCGACGAGGCGTTCGCGAAGGCGCGGGCGGAGGACAGGCCGATCCTGCTCTCGGTCGGCTACGCCGCCTGCCACTGGTGCCACGTGATGGAGCACGAGTCGTTCGAGAACGACGAGACGGCTGCTCTGATGAACGAGCGCTTCGTGAACGTCAAGGTCGA
>JBKPFD010000243.1:0-6282 GCA_046729155.1 Actinomycetota bacterium | reverse complement strand
AGCGCGTTGGCGAGCAGACCGACCGTCACGACCATGAGAGCGACGTCCGAGAGGAGAAGCATGCGCCGCCGGTCGACCGCGTCGGCGACGGCGCCGCCGTAGATCGGCACGACGAGCAGCGGCACGAGCGCGGCGATCCCGAGCAGGCCGACGAGCAGTGTCGAGCCCGTCTGGTCGTAGAGCTGGAACGGGATGGCGACGGTCGTGATCTGGCTGCCGATCGCCGAGATGCCGGTGCCGAACCAGAGGCGGCGGAAGTCGCGCGACTCGCGCAGCGGACGGATGTCGACCGCGATGCGCGCCAGCAGGCCGCGACGCGGCGGCTCCGGGCGGCCAATCTCCGTCACGAACCGATGCGGCTAGAAGAGCTTTTCGCCCTCGTCGGGCCGGGAGGTCTTCTCGAGGAGGCGCCGTGCGCGCCGGCCGAGGTCGTTCAGGTCGACCCGGCCCTTGTCGGCGTCCTCGACGATGCGCTCGGCCAGCTTCAGCGCCTCGTCGATGATCGGCGTGCCCATCGCCGCGTCCTCACCCATGTCGTGGAGGATCGTCCGCTCGGTGCGCCCCGCGATGATCGGATCGGGGACGCCCTCGATCCAGACGCGCGTGCGATGTCCGCCCCCGCGCTCCTTGCCCGTGATCGGCTCGACGGCGTAGATCTTGTCGGCGCGGGCGTACTTGCCGAAGCCGAGGAAGATCATCCGTCCCGGGCCGTCTGCCATGGCGGGATTATCGCTCGCCGCGCCGACGGCCCGCGTGCCGCTGCGGCTCTACGATTGAGCCGTGCTCGTCAGGGCGGTCTTCTGGGGGTCGCTCGGAGCCCTGGCCTGGACGCACGCGGGGTACCCGCTGACTGCTGCGATCCTGGCGCGGCTGCGGCCCCGGCCTGTCCACAAACGCGACATCGAGCCGACGGTCGCCGTCGTGGTCGCTGCGCACGACGAGGAGACGGTCATCGAGGGGCGACTCGAGAACCTGCTCACGCTCGACTATCCGGCCTCGAAGTTCGAGATCGTCGTCGTCTCCGACGGCTCGACCGACCGCACCGAGGAGCTGGTCCAGGCCATCGCGGCGCGTGAACCTCGCGTCCGGCTGCTCGCGCTTCCGCGCGGTGGGAAGACCGTGGCGCAGAACGCCGGCGTGCGGCTCTCGGGCGCGGAGATACTCGCCTTCTCCGACGCGAACACGCAATGGCGACCCGACGCGCTGAGCAAGCTCGTCCGCAGCTTCGCCGACCCGCAGGTCGCGTACGTCGCCGGCGCGCACTACTACGAGCGGCCGGGAGGGACGAACCGCGAGGGCGTCTACACCTACTTCGAGAACTGGCTGCGCGGGGTGGAGTCGCGCTTCGGCTCGATCACGGCAGGCGTCGGACCGATCTACGCGGTTCGGCGAGATGACTATCTCGAGATCGACGACCCGCGCGTCGGACACGATCTCGCACTGCCTTACCTGCTCGTCCAGCGGGGGATGCGCGCGATCGTCGACCCGGCCGCTCTCTCCTCGGAGCGGCCGGCTCGGGACATCGCGGACGAGTACGGCCGCAAGCTGCGCATGTTCGAACACGCCTGGCTGATCCTCCTGCGCGGCGGGATGCTGCGGCGGCTCGACCGCCTCTATCTGTTGCAGATCGTCTCCCACCGGCACCTGCGCTACGCGAGCGGGCTTCTGCACTTGGCGCTGCTCGGGTCGTCGTTCGCGCTCGCCCGGTCGAGCCGGGTCTACCGGGCCGCCCTCGCGGCCCAGGTCGCGCTGCTCGCCGCGGCGGCGACGCGAAGCGGAATCGCCCGGTACTACGTCGCGGTCACGTGGGCGACGGTGCCCGCCCTCGTCACTTGCCTGCGCGGGAGGGTCTCGCCGGTCTGGGAGAAGGCCGCAGGGACCCGCTGAGCTCCAGCGCCGTTCGCCCGACCGCCGAGCGCAGCATCTCCCAGCCGACGGCCCGGTTGTCGACGACGAGCCGCGCCAGCTCGAGGAAGCGGCGGTTCCGCACGTAGAGGTTGAAGTAGCAGGCGATCTGGTAGCGCTTGAGCTGGCCGAGGCTTACCGTCTCCAGCTCGAGGACGCCACTCGAGTACTTGTCGAAGTCCTCCCAGCCTCCGGAGAGAAGCCGGTAGCCACCCTCCCCGCGCAGCGCCATCTCGTGGATCGGCGTGCCCGGGAAGGGCGTCATGATCGAGACCGAGAGCTGGTGCGGGTTGATCTTCGCGATGAAGTCGATCGTGTCGCGAATCGTCGCGTGCGTCTCGTGCGGGTGGCCGAGGATGAACTTCGTCCAGACCCGCAGGCCGTGCGCCTTCGCCAGCCGGACTGCCCGCTCGACCTGGTCGAGCGTGATGCCCTTCTTGATCTCCCGAAGCATCTCGGGATTGCCCGTCTCGACGCCGAGCTCGAGCGTCTCGAAGTTGGCCGTCTTCAGCAGCCGGATGAACTCCTTGTCGATGCGGTCGACGCGGGTCTGGGCGGAGAAGCGGACGCCCCGGTGGAAGCCGCGGGAGATGATCCCCTCGAGAATCGCCTTCGTCCGGCCCATGTGCAGGCCGAAGGTCTCGTCCTCGATGCGGATGCGCTCCGGCCGGAAGCGCTCGAGGATCTGCTCGACCTCGTCGAGCACGTTCTCGGGCGTGCGGTAGCGCGGCTTGAAGCCGGAGTTATGGGAGCAGAACACGCACTTGAAGGGGCAGCCCCGGTGCGTGATCAGGGGCAGCGTCTCGACGCGGCGGAAGAGATCCCAGGCGGGGAAGGGCAGTGCGTCGTAGTCGTCTGGAGGCGGGCGCGGCGGCGCGGCGACGATCGTGCCGTCTCGGCGCGAGACGATTCCGGGAATCCCGGACGGATCGGCGTCACGCTCGAGCGCGTCGGCCAGCTCGCAGGCCAGATGCTCTCCCTCGCCGACGCACGCGTAGTCGAACCCGTCCCCCTCCTCGAGCGCCTGGCGGCCGACGGCGTTCACGTGCGCGCCGCCGACGACGATCGGAAGCTCGGCCCGGTCCTGCTTGATGCGGTTCGCGATCTCGACGGCACGCGGGTACTCGACGGTCATGCACGTGATCCCGACCAGGCCAGGCGGCCGGTCCCGCACGCGCGCGACGATGCCGTCGATCGTCAGGTCGTCCAGCTTGCCGTCGAGGAGGTCGATCTCGTGACCCGCGGCGCGGAGCGAGCTGGCGATGTACGCGATGCCGAGCGCGGGGAAGCGCGCCCAGTGCTTGTCGAACTCGCTGCGCGGCGGCGGGTGGACGAGCGCGATCTTCATGGCGTGGCTGTGAGGAAGAAGCCGCGGCGGCCGCGCGAGGCCAGCTCGACGCTCGAGAACCCTGCGGCGCGCAGGATCGCCGCGGCATCGAGCTCGGAATAGAAGAAGAGCGGGCAGCGGTGGACCAGCTCGTAGTGGAAGCGCCGGATCGGCGTCTTGATCCGGTCGCGCCGGCTGAACGTGGCGACGAGCGTGCCGCCGCAGCGGGGCCGCATCCACTCCGCTGCGCGCACGGGCTCGTCGAGGTAGTCAAACAGGCCGAGAGCGAGGACGACGTCATACGTGCCCGTCAGGTCGAGATCGAAGAAGTCGGCCTCGACGAGCTCGACGGAACCGAAGCGTCGCAGGCGGGCGCGGGCGAGCTCCAGCATGTGCGGCGAGAAATCGATGCCCGTATAGCTTCCGGCGCCGGCCTCGATCACCGCCTCGCCCACGCGCCCGGGCCCGCAGCCGACGTCGAGGACGGTCGGAGACGAGCGGCGCGCGACGATCGAGACCGCGAAATCGCGACTCCGGCGTGGCCCGCGACGCAGCCACCACGTGCCCGGGCTCGAGCGTCTGTACAGCCGGTCAAAGGCCTCGGCGCGCTTTTCGAAGTAGCGCCGCGTCGCCGTCATCGCCGCCTCGTTCATCGCGCCGCCCTGGCGGTCAAGGGCACCGGCTCCTCTTCGACTGCACCGAGCATCTCGTCGAGGGCTGCACGCACGCCCGGCGCCGACGACTCCTCGACGTGGCGCTCGAGGACGGTCATCCACGCCTCGAGCGACTCCGGGTCGACATGCGGCAGGCGCGACCGGTAGACCCGCTCACAGCGCGTCGGTTCGATCTCGTCGCCCTCGGGACACAGCTCCTCGTGAAGCCGCTCGCCCGGCCGCAGGCCGACGAGCTCGATCTCGACCGGGGCGTGGCCGACGAGCCGTCGCGCCAGGTCGAGCATGCGCACGGGCGGGCCGACGTCCAGCCAGCAGACGTTCACCGAATCGCCCACTGCAGGCGCGACGATGGCGAGCCCGACGGCTTCGGCAGACGTCATCAGGTAGCGAGTCGTGTGGGCATGCGTGACCGTCACGGGCCCGCCGCGCGCGATCTGGCGGCGGAACATCGGCAAGATGCTTCCTGCAGAGTCGAGGACGTTCGCGAGCCGGATCGACGTGTAGCGCGGGCACCCTGTGGCCGAGACGAGCCACTCGGCAACCGCTTTCGTGCGCGCGAGGACGCTGATCGGGTGCACTGCCTTGTCCGTCGAGAAGAGCACGAACTTTTCAACGCCAAACCTGCGCGCCGCCGACACCATGCGGGCCGTCGCGAGCACATTCGTGGCGACGCCCTCGACCGGGTGCGCCTCGAGCAACGGGACCTGCTTGTACGCGGCGGCGTGAAAGACCACGTCCGGCCGGTGCCGTTCGACGACGTCGAACGCACGGGCCGCGTGCCTGATGTCGGCCAGCACCGGCACAGCCCCCTGGAAGCCGTCTCCCCGAAGGCGCTCGGTCAGCTCGAGGAGCTGTGCCTCGGCGTGGTCGACGAGGACGAGCGCACCGGCGCCGAGCCGCTTCAGCCGAACGGCGAGCGCCGTACCGAGAGAGCCTGCAGCGCCGGTGATCAGAACCGTCGCGCCGGGGACGTAGCCCCCGAGCTCGGCGTCGCGGACGCGAATCGTAGGTCGGCCGAGCAGCCCGTCGAGCGAGCCGTTCGAGCCGAGATCCGAGTCGCTACCGATTCAGGTTAGGAAACTCCTTTTCGCGGCGATGTTCAAGCCCGGTCGACCGCGCGCGCCAGTGCCTCGACGACCCGCTCCTGATCCTCGGGGTCGATACCCGTGTAGAACGGCAGAGCGAGCGTGCGGCTCGCCGCATCCTCGGCGATCGCGCACATGCCCTCCGAGAAGCCGTAGCGCTCGCGCATGTAGGGCATGAGGTGGACGCACGGCACGTAGTTGCCCGCCTCGATGCCCTCCTCGCCGAGCAGCTCGAGCACGCGGTCGCGATCGATTCCGCGCGCAAGCTTCGGCACGTAGACGAACCACGAGCGGCGGTGATCCTCGTTATCCGGGTACGGGGCGTCGACGCCATCGACTTCGGCCAGAAGCTCGCCGTAGTGGGCCGCCGCTTCGTCGCGGAGGGGCAGGATTTCGTCCAGCTTCTCCAGCTGTGCGATCCCGACCGCCGCCTGGAGGTCGGAGAGCCGGTAGTTGAAGCCGAGGCGCACGTGGTGGAACCAGCGGTTCTCGTAGGAGCGGCCCTGGTTACGGAGACTCTTGAGCAGCTCGAACTCGTCCTCGGAGTGCGTGGTGGCGAACCCGCCCTCGCCGGTGGTCATCTGCTTGTTCGGGTAGAAGCCGAAGGCGCCGGAGATCCCGTGCGAGCCGATCGGCCGTCCTTTGTAGAGGGTCCCGAGCGCCTCGCAAGAGTCGTCGAGAAGCCAGAGGCCGTGCCGCTCGGCGATCGCCCAGAGCTCGTCGAGCTCGCACGGGTAGCCGAACATGTCGACGGCCATGATCCCCCTGGTCCGGTCGGTGACCGCCGCCTCGACGGCCTCGGGGTCGAGGTTCAGCGTGTCGGGATCCACGTCGGCGAAGACGGGGCGCCCGCCTTCGAAAATGAAGCAGTTCGCCGTCGCGACGAAGGAGATCGGCGAGGTGATGACCTCGTCCCCGTCCTCGACGCCCGCCGCGTGGCAGAGCAGGTGCAGCGCGGCGGTGCCGCTCGAGACCGCTGCCGCGAACGGCGCGCCGACACGCTCGGCGAACAGCTTCTCGAAGCGCTCGATGGCCGGGCCGAGCGACAGCCGGCCGGACCGGAGAACGTCGAGGACGTGCTCCTCTTCGCGCTCGTCGACGTACGGGCGGGAGAGCGGAACCCGCGTCTCGGCCTTCACGCCTCCGCGGTCTGCTTCAGGTCGGCGAACTCGAGCCACTGCGCCCAGCGCTCGCTGCGCCCGCGGCACGTGTCGAGGTACGCCGTCTGCAGCTCCTTCGTCACGGGGCCCGGCGGCCCGATCTCGCGGTCGTCGACCTCGCGGATCGGCGT
>JBKPFD010000242.1:0-15403 GCA_046729155.1 Actinomycetota bacterium | reverse complement strand
CCGATCGTGGGGGGGGGGACTTGGGGGCGGGGGCGGGGGGGTGCGGCGCGCCCCCGCGCTCCCCCCCTCGCGCGCGCGCCGCACCGACGACGCCGCGGACGTGGGGCGCCGGCCGCGTCGGCCGCGACTTGAACTCGGGATGGAACTGACTCGCGACGAACCACGGGTGGTCAGGCAGCTCGATGATCTCGACGAGCCGCCCTTCTTGGTACGTCCCGGACACGACGAGCCCCGCCTCGACGAGGCGCGGCCGGAAGTGGTTGTTCACCTCGTAGCGGTGCCGGTGCCGCTCGTGGACGATCGGCTCCCCGTACGACTCGCGGGCGCGCGTGTCCTCCGCGAGCTCGACGGCCTGCGCGCCGAGGCGCATCGTCCCGCCGAGATCCTCGATCTCCTTCTGCTCCGGGAGCAGGTCGATGACCGGGTACGGCGTCTCTGGATCCATCTCCGTCGAGTTCGCGCCCGCGAACCCGACGACGTGTCGCGCGAACTCGGAGATCGCCACGTGCATCCCGAGGCAGATGCCGAGGTACGGAATCCCGCGCTCGCGGGCGACGCGGCACGCGAGGATCTTCCCCTCCCAGCCGCGCGAGCCGAACCCGCCCGGCACGAGCACGCCGTCGACCTGCTCGAGCTCGACCTGGGCCTCCTCGAGCGACATCCCCTCGGCGTCGATCCAGCGCACGCGCACGCCGATGCCGTGGTGGATGCCCGCGTGCTTCAGGGCCTCGTGCACCGAGAGGTAGGCGTCCTGCAGCTTCACGTACTTGCCGACGAGCGCGATCTGCACTTCGCCCTCGAGCCGGCCGATCCGGCCCGTGAGCTCCCGCCACTCGCCGAGCTCCGCGTCGGCCGGCGGCAGCCCGAGTTTCTGACAGACGAGCTGGTCGAGGCCCTCCGTCTGCAGCGCCTCGGGGACGAGGTAGACGTCGGGCACGTCGCGGTTGACGACGACCGCGTGCGGCTCGATGTCCGCGAAGAGCGCGATCTTGTCGCGCAGGTCGGCCGAGAGCGAGTCCTTGGTGCGGCAGACGACGATGTCCGGGTGGATACCGATCCGGCGCAGCTCGTTCACCGAGTGCTGCGTGGGCTTGGTCTTCAGCTCGCCCGCCGAGTCGACGAACGGCACGTAGGTCACGTGCAGGTAGAGGACGTTCTCGGGCCCCGCCTCGCGACGGAACTGCCGGATCGCCTCCAGGAACGGCAGCGACTCGATGTCGCCGACCGTGCCGCCGATCTCGCTGATCACGACGTCGGCGGGCTCGGCCTCCGCGACGCGGCGGATGCGCTCCTTGATCTCGTTCGTGATGTGCGGGATGACCTGGACGGTCGACCCGAGGTACTCGCCCTTCCGCTCCTTGCGCAGGACGGAGTACCAGACCGATCCAGACGTGTGGTTCGAGTTGCGCGACAGGTTCTCGTCGATGAAGCGCTCGTAGTGCCCGATGTCGAGGTCGGTCTCGGCCCCGTCCTCCGTGACGAAGACCTCTCCGTGCTGGAACGGGCTCATCGTCCCCGGGTCGACGTTGATGTACGGGTCGAACTTCTGCACCTGGACGCTCAGGCCGCGAGCCTTTAGCAGCCGTCCGAGCGAAGCGGCGGTGATGCCCTTCCCGAGGGACGACACGACCCCTCCGGTGACGAAGACGTACTTCGTCGAGGTCAGAGCGCCTCCCGCCCGAGGCGGTCGAGCCATGCGAGCCCGGGCGTGCGTTCGATCAGCGCGCCGAGCGAGCGTCGTTCTCCGAGGAGGGTGAGGCCCGCCAGCGCTCCAATCGCCAGCCAGCGGCCTCGGCCCGTGAGTCGACTCACGGAACTCAAGCCGAGCATCGCGCCCAGCGCGTTCGCCCCTGCGTCTCCGAGCATCGTCCTCTCGCGAAGATCGTATGGCAGTAGCAGGACGGCGCCCGTCAGCGGCGCGCGCAGCGGGAGAGCGCCGAGGAGGTACGCCTTGAGCGCGCGCCCGGGCCGCGTGTCGAGCTGGTTGAAGAAGTTCGCGGCGAGGCCGACGAGCAGCCCGCCGGAGAGCTTCCGCGTCGCGGCGAGGCCGGCGAGCGGGATGACGACGAGCTTCAGCACGCCCGTCGTCCGTCCGGCGCGGAGGTGCGCGGAGAACCCCCGCTCGGGCCCGCTCCAGAGGTCGTCGGCAAGGCCCGTGGCCGCGACGGCGGTGACGGCCGGGCCGCCGCGGAGGCCCAGCACCCAGCCGACGAGCGGCAAGCGCAGGCCGCGGAAGTTGATGCCGAGTGGCCCACACGCCAGGACGGCGTCGAGCAGCTGACTCCCGCGGTGCGCGAAGCCCGCCGGGTCACGGCCGGTCGCGCGGTGAGTGAGCGGCAGCTCGACCTCGGTGACTTCGAGCCCGGCGCGCACCGCGTCGATCGTCATGCGCACCTCGCAGCCGAACCCGGCGGCGGTCGGGAAGCAGCGCCCCCGCGCCTCGGCCGAGAGCGCGCGCTGCCCCGAGAGCGGTTCGCCGGCCTCGTACCCCGAGAGCGCCCGCACGAGCGCCCGTCCGGCCCACTTCGCCAGCCCGAAGCCGCCGCCCTGCCGCTCGGCGAACGCCGCCACGACGAGATCCGCGTCGGCATCCGCGAGTGGCCGCAGGTCGCCGTGCACGTCGGCGTCGCAGAGCAGGATGCGCCCGGGAGGCGCCTGACGCTCCCCCAGCGCAAGAGCCTGTCCCTTGCCGCGCCGGGGCAGACGAACGACCCGCGCCCCCGCCCGCTCCGCCTCCGCGGCAGTCCCGTCGTGCGAACCGTCGTCCGCCACGATCACCTCGGCCTCGGGGAACGCCTCCAGCAGCGCGGCGACCGTCTTTTGAATCGTCTGCCGCTCGTCCCGCACCGCCACGAGGACAGCACTGATGTCAGCCACCGGCCTCCGGTTCCGGGACCGAGTCGAGCGGCGGCACGAGCCCGTCGTCGGCGTCCTCCTTGATGCCGTAGCTCCCGCCGCGCCCGCCGGCGAGCAGGAGCGCGAGCGCGAGGCGCCCCGACTGCTCGTTGACGTCGTCCACGGTCGAGAGCCCCGTGCGGCGCCAGACCGGCACGGCCGACGGGTTCGCCGCGGCCGTCTCGACGCCGACGGCGGGCACGCCGCTGTCCGCGAGGCCCGCGTAGAACGCCGAGAGGAACCGCGCAGTCTGACCGCGCTGCGGAGCCGTCGTACGGACGACGACCACGCCGTCGGCCGCCCGTGCCAGGCGCCCGGCACGCTCCTTCACTAGCAGCGGTGTGAGCACGTCCCAGGCGGGCGTCTGGCCGCCGGAGACGAACTCTGTCCCCAGCTCGCGCCCGAGGTTCCCGAGCGCGTCGTCACCGCGGAACTGCTCGAGCTCGGTGTGCCCCCCGAGCGCCCGGTCGACCTGCTCGACGTCCATCGGCAGGTTGAGCGCCCGCATGCGCAGCGGGGTGCGCGCGCCTGAATCCGAGAGCGCCTGCTCGACGTGGTCACGCATACCGGTGTGCACCGAGCCGACGAAGACGATGGCGATCCGCTTCCCGCGCAGGCGGTCTTCGATCAGCTGCGGGTAGGCGTCCTTCATGAAGGCGCGGGCGGCCTTCTGCTCCCGGACGAGGCCGGCCCTGCTCTCCCCCGCGCTCTCGAGCCGCGCGTTCAGGTCGTCGATCCGCTCGCGCAGGAGGTCGTTCTTGCTCTCGTCGACGCGGCCGGACACGCCGACGCCGACGAGGATCCCGATCAGGAGGGCAAGGAATACCGCCGCGAGCGAGGCGACGTGATAGCGCAGGTCGAACATCCGGCCGTTCTCTCAGAGGGTTGCAGCAGTCTGGCAGAGGGCGTGGAGCCGGGCGAGGGACTCCCGGGGCGCCTCGCGCAAGCCCTCGACGAAGATGCGCCACCAGGGCGCGTCGAGCGTGAGCGCCGCCCGCGTGCGCTCGCCCGTCCGTGCGAGCCGCACCTCGGCCGCGAATTGCTGCTCGATGTCGCGCCAGGAGAGCGCGTGCCCCGGTTCGACCGCCTCGATCACGATCAGCCCCGACGCGCCGGGCCGCCGGAGCAGGCCGGCCTGGCGGCTGCGGACGACCTGCCAGCGCGCTCCTGCGGCGAGACCGCGGCGGTCGGGCTGCACGCTCGAGTATCCCGGCCACCAGTCCGAAAGGTGGTAGGGCTCGGCGATCAGCGCCCACACGTCTTCGGGCGGTGCGAGCAGCTCGCGGACGGCCGCGGCCCGCACCCGTCAGCCGACACCGAGCACGTCGAGCAGACGCGAGCCGAGCAGGTCGATGAACTCGCGGAGCTGCGGCGACACGAGCACCGCGGCGAGGACCGCGCCGAGCCCGGCCGCTGTGAACGCGACGAGCGGCCACAGACCGACCTGGCGGCTGACCAGCCGCGAGACGCCCTTTGCGTCGACGAGGATCTCCCCCACCTTCAGGCGCGTTAGAAACGTCGACGACATCCCGGGCCTGTTCCGCTCTAGGAACTCGATGACGTTGAAGTGCGTCCCAACGGCGACGATCAGCTCGGCGCCCCTCTCGTATGCGAGTAACAAAGCCACGTCCTCGCTGATCCCGGTCGCGGGCACGGTCTCGTAGCGCACGCCGAGGCGCTCGGCCCGCTCCGCGCCGGGCGCGTCGCCGCCGGTGTACGCGTGGATCAAGAGCTCGGCGCCGCAGCGCAGGGCGCGGTCCGAGACCGAGTCCATGTCGCCGACGATCACGTCCGGCTTGTAGCCCGCCTCGAGCAGGGCGTCCGCGCCGCCGTCGACGCCCACGAGCACGGGCTTGAAGTCGCGGACGTACGGCTTGACGATCCGCAGGTCGCGCTTGTGCCCAGGCCCGCGGGCGACGACGAGCGCGTGCCGGTCGCGGAAGCGCGTCTCGAGATGCGGGAAGTCGATGCCCTCGGCGAGGAAGCGCCCCTCCTCGCGCAGGTAGCGCATCGTGTTGTCGGCGAACGCTTCGAGAGCCTCGGTCACGCGGCCCCGCTGATCGGCGAGCGCGGCCGCCAGCTCGTTCGCCTGCAGCACGCGGCCCGAGGCGAGGCAGTCGCCGTTCCGGAAGATGCTGGCCCCGCGGACCGTGAGCAGGTCGCCGTCGCTGACGTCGTCGAAGAGCGGAGCCCCAGGGGCGTCGATCAGCCGCACGCCGCCTCGCACGAGCAGCAGCGGGCCGGGGTTCGGAAAACGCCCGGTCTGCGAGCTCGCGACGTTGACGACGACCCGCACGCCCGACTCGATCAGCTCCTCGGCGGAGACGCGGTCGAGGTCGGTGTGGTCGATAATCGCGATGTCGTCGGGGCCGAGCCGGCGGACGAGGTGCTTCGTCCAGCGATCGAGCCGGGCCGGCCCGGTGTGCTCGACGAAGCTACCCCGGGACGTGCTCATCGCACCGTCGACAGGAACTCGCGCCCGCCGAGCATGCGGCGCAGCTCCTCCTGGCGCGCGTCGTCCGCCAGCGGCTCGATCCGGGTGTGCGTCGGGTCGCCCGGCACCTTCTCGACGCGGAAGTGGCGGGAGGCGACGCTCGCGATCTGGGGCAGGTGCGTGATCGTCAGCACCTGCGCGCGCTCGCCGAGCCGCTGCAGGAGCTCACCGACGGCATGTGCCGTCTCGCCGCCGATGCCCGCATCGATCTCGTCGAAGACCATCGTCTCGCCGCCACCGACGGCCGCGATCGCGAGCGCGATCCGCGACAGCTCTCCGCCGGAAGCCGTTTCCGCGACCGGCACGAACGGCAGCCCGGCGTTCGGCCGGATCAGGAAGACGACTTCGTCGACTCCCGTCGCACCCGGCTCACGCTCGCTCAGCTCGACGCGGAACTCGCCCTCCCCCATGCCGATGCCGCGCAGTCCTTCGGCGACCGCCCGCGCGAACGGCTCGACGGCCGCCCGCCGATTCGCGCGGAGCTGTGCTCCGAGGTCGCGGACGCGGCCCTCGGCCTCGGCCAGCGCCTTCGTCGCCGCAGCGAGCGGGTCGAAGCCCTCGTCGAGCGCGGCGAGCTCGGCCCGGGCCTCTGCCGCACGCGCGAGGAGCTCTTCGTAGGAAGCGCAACGGAACCGCCGCTTCGCCTCGGCGATTCGGTCGAGCTCGCCCTCGACCTGCTCGAGGCGGTCGGGCTCGGCCTCGAGGCTCTCGAGGAACCCACGCAGCTCGAGGCTTGCCTCGCGCAGGCGGACGCCGACCTCACGGAGCTCCTCGGCGGTGCGGGCAAGCTCGGGTGCCAAGCGCTCGACAGGACGCAAGGCGTCCTCGGCGCGCGCCGTGAGGCCGGCGGCGCCGTCTCCGTCATCGGGAGCGAGGGCCTCCGACGCCGTCGCGCCGGCCTCCACCAGCTCGGTGACGTGCCGCAACCGCTCCCGCTCCTCGCGCAGCGCGTCCTCGGCGCCCGGCTCGAGCCCGCCGGTGTCCTCGGCGAGTGCTCGCAACTCGGCGACGCGCTCCTCTGCCGCCCGCGCGCCCTTGGCGAGCTCCTCGTGCGCACGCCGTGCGGCGCCGAGCTCCCGCCATGCCGCCCGTGCCTCGCCGCGCAGGCGCCGCTGCTCCTCGCCGCAGAACGCGTCGAGGGCGTCGAGCTGGTACGACGGCCTCGCAAGCCGCCGCTGCTCGAACTGCCCGGACATCGCGAGCAGGCGCTCGCCCGCGGTGGCAAGGTCTTCCCGCGCGGCGCTTCGACCCCACGCGTAGGCGCGCGTGCGACCGTCGGCGAAGACGCGGCGCGCGAGGACGAGCCCGTCCTCGCCTTCGGGCCGAAGCTCTGCGAGCGCCTCGAGGCCTTCCTCCTCGAGCAGTCCTGCCGGGAGGTCGAACTCCGCCTCGACGTACGCCTCCTCTGCGCCCGGCCCCAGGTACGCCGCGTCGCCCTTCGCGCCGAGCAGGAGCCCGATCGCCTGGGCGAGGATCGTCTTGCCGGCGCCCGTCTCGCCGGTGATCGCGTTGAGCCCCGCAGCGGGCTCCAGCTCCGCCTCCCGGATCAGCACGAGGTTCTCGATGCGAAGCCTACGAAGCAAAGGTCTCGCGGTACCTCCGGAAGAACGTGGCCTCGGGGAGCAGGGCCAGCCGGCTGCGCTGCTCGCCTAGGCGCGCGAGGACGCGGCTGCCACCCGAGAGCTCGCCCACCTTGCGACCGTCGACGAGGATCGCGACGGGGACGTCGTCGGTGCGGTTCTCGACGACGAGGTCGCGGCTGCGGGGGACGACCAGCGGGCGCGCGTGGAGTGAGTGCGGAGCGATGAACGTGATCGCCATCGCGTCGAGCCCCCACACGAGCACCGGGCCGCCGTTCGAGAGGTTGTAGCCCGTCGAGCCCGACGGCGTCGCGCAGATGACTCCGTCGCACGGGAGCACGCCGAGGTCTTCGCCGCCGATCTCCCAGCGCAGCTCGACCATGCGCCCGATCGTCGAGCTGGCTACGACGACGTCGTTCACGGCCACGTGGCGCTCCCCGTTGGCCTCGGCCTCGAGCGTCGGCAGCTCGACGACGGTGTACTCGCCGGCGAAGACTCGCGCGAGGCCGCGCTCGAGCTCGTCCGCGCGGATCGACGTCAGGAACCCGACCGAGCCGAAGTTGACTCCGATCACGGGGCTGCCGGTCTCGAGCGACTCCTGCAGGGCACGCAGCATCGTCCCGTCGCCTCCCAGGACGACGGCGACGTCTGGCGCCTCGGCGCCTTCGTCACCCGCCTCGACCGGGTGCTTCTCGGCCTCGGCGTCGGAGAAGACGAGCTCGACGCCTGCCTCCTCGGCGACGCGCTGCAGGCGCTCGAGCGCCGACCCGATCGTCTCGGGCTTGCCGTGCGTGATCACCGTCGCACGGCGGACGGCCTTAGCCGGTTGCGTCGTCGATCCAGCCTTCGAGCTCATCTGGCAGCGGCGCCCTCTCGCGGTGCACGAGGTGCAGGAAGAACTCCCGGTTGCCCTTGGGGCCGGGGTGGCCCGAGTCTACGACGCCGACCGTCCGGGCATCCCAGTCGAGCGCCGCTTCGGCGACGTCGCCCAGCACGCGGCGATGGACCTCGCGGTCGCGCACGACTCCGCCCCTGCCGACCTCCTCGCGCCCGGCCTCGAACTGGGGCTTGACGAGAACGACGGCCTCCCAGCCGGTCGCCGCGAGCCGCAGCGCCGGCGGGAGCGCCATTCGGACGCTGATGAACGAGACGTCGCACGTCACGAGCTCCGGGGCGAAGGGCAGCGCCTCGAGCTCGCGCGCGTTCACGCGCTCCAGCACCGTCACGCGCTCGTCGTCGCGGATGCGCTGGTGCAGTTGGCCGTAGCCGACGTCGAGCGCGATCACGCGCGCGGCACCACGCTGCAGCAAGACGTCCGTGAAGCCGCCGGTCGAGGCCCCGACGTCCAGGCAGGCGCGGGCGCGGACGTCGATCCCGAACGCCTCGAGCGCGTGGTCGAGCTTCTCGCCGCCGCGCGAGACGAAACGAGGCGGCTCCTCGACGGTCAGCTCGACGGCCTCGTCGACCTGCTCTCCGGCCTTCTCGTAGCCCTGAACGCGGCCGGCCATCACCAGCGCCTGGGCTTTCGACCGGCTCTCG
Source organism: Actinomycetota bacterium (assembly GCA_046729155.1). Lineage (GTDB taxonomy): Bacteria > Actinomycetota > Thermoleophilia > Gaiellales > Gaiellaceae > VAXT01. Next base: position 6,895 of record JBKPFD010000242.1, on the reverse strand, counting down.
GCGAGCCCGCGCTCCACCAGGAGCACGTCGAGCCTCTTCTTCACGCGGCGAAGGCTAGCGAGCCGTTGCGCTCGCGATTAGGCCCGAAAGGAGCTCGTCCAGCCGCGACGTGTCCGCGGGAACGTCGGCCAGCGCGGCCCGTGCCTGCGCCTCGGTCTCCTCCGCAAACGCGCGCGCGCCTTCGAGCCCGCGCTCGGCGACGACCCCGTCCTCGTCGAGGATGTCGTCGGCGATCTGGAAGACGAGCCCGAAGTCGGCGGCGAACCTTCGCCAGGGCCCCTGCGCTTCCTGAGGCACCTCGGCCACCCAGAGCGCGCAGCCGACCGCGGCGCCGAAGAGGCGGCCCGTCTTGAGCGCGTGCAGCCCGGCTAGCTCTTGCTGCCCGTCCGTGACGTCGAGGTACTGGCCGCGGATCATCCCGAGCGTCGCGCCGACGAGCTCGCGCGCGACCTCCGGCTTCGGGTACGAAAGCGCGAGCTCGACAGCCTGGGCGAGGAGCGCGTCGCCGGCGAGGATCGCGACCGCCTCGCCGAAGCGCACGTGCGCGCTCGCGCGTCCGCGTCTGACGTCGTCGTCGTCGAGGGCCGGGAGGTCGTCGTGGACGAGCGAGAAGCTGTGCACGAGCTCGACTGCGGCCGCCGCCGGCAGCAGCTCGGCCGGGTCGGCACCGGCGGCCTCGCCCGTCGCGAGGCACAGCACCGGGCGCAGCCGCTTCCCGCCGCCCTCGAGCGCGTAGCGCATCGGCTCCGTGAGCTCTTCCGGAAGCTCGAGGCCGGCGAGGTGGTCTTCGACGAGCGCCCGATGCTCGTCGAGCGACTGCAGGCTCACTGCTCCGCCTCGCGGCGCGCGCGCTCGATCTCGGCCTCGACCTGCTTCGCGATCTCGGCGTGCTCCCCGAGCACGTCGATCGCCTCCTCGGAGTCCGCGGTCTGCTCGAGTCGTGCGCGGGCTTGCTCGAGCCGGTCGAGGAGCTCCTCGGCGCGCTTCAGCGACTCCTCGGCGGGCGAGCTCACGCGGCGCGCTCCTTCGCGATCCGGCCGAGAATCCCGTTCACGAGCCGCGCCGCCTCGTCCGTCGCGTAGCGCTTCGTCAGCTCGACCGCCTCGTTGATCGCAACCTCGACGGGCACGTCCCCGTGCTCGAGCTCGTGGACGCCGATGCGCAGGGCATTGCGCTCGAGAGCGCCTAGCCGGTCCGCGGTCCAGTCTTCAGCCGCCTCCGTGATCTCCGCATCGAGCTCGTCCGCGCGCGCGGCGACGGCCTCCGCGAGCTCACGCGCGAACGGATCGATCTCTCCCTCGTAGAGAGACGCGAGCGGCTGGCCGGTCACGTCCCACTGGTAGAGCAGGAAGAGCGCGGTCCGCCTGGCTGCGCGGCGGCCGGCCATCAGCGCTCGGCCAGCGCGGGCAGACGGCTCCCCGCCTCGGAGAGGAAGCTCGTCGAGTACCGGCCGCTCGCGAACTCCTCGCTCCGGAGCACGTCCGCGGCCGCGGCGATCGTGGTGGGCACGCCCTGCACCTCGGTCTCGGCGAGTGCACGCAAGCACCGGGCGATCGCGCCCGCGCGGTCCTCGTCCCAGACGATGAGCTTGCCCAGCAGCGAGTCGTAGTGCGGCGGGACGACCGCTCCGTCCTCGACGTGCGTGTCGACCCTCACGCCCGGGCCGAGGGCCGGCCGGAAGCGCTCGATCTTCCCGGGAACGGGGAGGAAGCCGCGTGCAGGGTCCTCAGCGGTGATCCGCACCTCGATCGCGGGACCGCGGCGCTCCGCTCGCCCCGTGCGTGCGAGTAGCTCGCCTGCGGCGATCCGCAGCTGCTCGCGGACGAGGTCCATGCCCGTGCGCATCTCGGTCACCGGGTGCTCGACCTGCAGGCGCGCGTTCAGCTCGATGAAGAAGAACCCCCGGTCGGGGCCGAGCAGGAACTCGAACGTGCCGGCGTTGCAGTAGCCGACCGCGCGGCAGGCGCGCTCGGCCGCGGCCTCCATCTCCTCGCGGGTCTCCTCGGTCAGCGCCGGAGACGGCGACTCTTCGATCAGCTTCTGATGCCTCCGTTGGATTGAGCACTCGCGCTCGCCGAGGGTCAGCACGCCGCCGTCGCCGTCGGCGAGCACCTGGATCTCGACGTGCCGAGCCGGGACGATCGCTTTCTCCAGATAGAGGCCGGGGTCGCCGAACGCCGCTTCCGCCTCTGAGGCCGCCGTCGTGAACGCGCCCTCGAGGTCGTCGGGAGCGTTGACGAGGCGCATGCCTTTGCCGCCGCCGCCGGCGACGGCCTTCAGGAGCACCGGATAGCCCGCCTCCTCGGCCGCGGACCGCACCTCCCCGAGGGAAATCGCCTCCTCTGTGCCCGGGACAACAGGGACGCCCGCAGCGGCGAGCTCTCGCTTCGCCTCGACCTTGTCGCCCATGCGGGCCATCGTCTCCGGGGCCGGGCCCACGAACACGAGCTCGTTCTCCGCACAGGCGGCGGCGAAGGCAGGGTTCTCGGCGAGGAAGCCCCAGCCGGGATGGACGGCGTCGCAGCGCGTCGTCGTCGCGGCCGCGATCAGCGACGGGATCTTGAGGTAGCTGTCGGCCGCAGCCGGCGGCCCGACGCAAACCGCGCGGTCGGCGAGGCGCGTGTGCAGTGCGCCCTCGTCTGCGGTCGAGTAGACGGCGACCGCCTCGATCCCGAGCTCGTGCAGCGAGCGGATCACGCGGACAGCGACCTCGCCCCGGTTCGCGATCAGCACCCGGTTGAACATCAAGCCAGCTTAGAGCGCGTCCAGCGGGCGGCCGAGCATCGGCTCGAGGTCGAAGAGCGGCTGCCCGAACTCGACCGGCTGGCCGTTCTGCACGTGAATCGTGCGGACGACGCCCTCGACCTCGGCCTTGACCTCGTTCATCAGCTTCATGGCCTCGAGGATGCACAGCGTCTGGCCCGGGCTCACCGGGTCGCCCTCCTCGACGAACGGCGGCGCTCCCGGCTGCGGCGCGCGGTAGAAGGTGCCGACCATCGGCGCCTCGACGCGGAGCATGCCGTCGGTCGAGGGCTCGACGGGCTCCGTCTCGAGGTCCGGGATCCCCTCGTCCGCGAGCGCCGGCTGCGAAGCGCCCACCGGAGACGGCTCTTCCGTCCGTCGCACCGATACCCGCGTGCCCGCCTCCTCGACCGAGATCTCGGCGATGCCCGTCTCCTGCACGATCCGGACGATCTCGCGGATCCGCTCGGCCCGAGTCTGGTCGACTCCGCCGCCGATGAGCGTCTCGTCCCCGGACGCGCGCTCTCGGATCGACCGCAGAAGCGGCTCCGCCTCTTCGCCGAAGAGACCGAGCAGGAGGAGCTCCTCCTCGCTCGACGCCAGGCCCTGCGCCTCGGAGCGCAGCTCGTCGATGTCGGCGGCCGGCTCCTCGGGCGCCATGTCGCCGGAGAGCAGCTCGACTGCCCGCGTGACCGTCGGGTCGATCGGCCCCGGCGGCGTCCCGAACTTCCCTTCGAGCAGAGCGCGCAGCTCGTCGACCACGGTCTGGTAACGACTGGCCGAGAGGACGTGGATGAGGGCCTGCGAGGCCAGCGTGTGGCCGATCGGAGCGGCGAGGGGCGGCGAGCCGGCCTCGTCGCGGATCTTCTGCAGCTCGTCGAGGACGTCGTCCAGCCGGTCGGGCGACCCGTGCGCGCGCAGCCGGGCGTCGATCGCCGCGACCAGGCCGGCGGGCAGCTTGTGCTCGGCGGCGCGCACTGCGATCCGCGGGGCGAGCGGCGTCACAGGCTCGTCGCCGACGTGCTCGTCGACGAGCTCGGCGGCACGCCAGAGCGTCTTGACGTCCACACCCGGGTCGAGGTCGAGCCCGACCAGCGCCTGAGCGAGAGCCTCCCCCGAGACCCTGTGGAGCGCCAGCGCGATCGGATAGACCGCGCACGCGATGCGGTCCGCTCCGGCGCGCGCCGCTTCGAGCGCGGCCGCGAGCGCGTTCCCGGCCGCGCCCTGGCCGTACATGCCGACCGGCAGGCCGCTTGCGTCGGCGAGGGCCGTGACGAGCTCGTGCGCGCGGGGCGCCTCGAGGGCGCCGGCGGCGTCGTGGAGAAGCACTCGCGTGGCGCCGAGCTCGGGTAGCTTCCGCGCCTGCTCGACGAGGCGCTCCGTCTCGCCTGCCTGGCCCGGACTGTAGATCAGGCCGGCGTCGAACTCGCGCTCCGCGGCCGTGATCGCGAGGCCTGCCTCGCGAAGGTTCAAGACGTCGTTCAGTGGATCTTCCAGGCGGAAGACGTCGATCCCGTTCTCGGCCGCGGTCGCGACGAAGCGCGCGACGAAGTCACGGCCGACGGGCCGCGACCCGACGAGGAAGCGGCCCCTCAGCGCGAGCCCGAGCGGAGTCTTCGTGCGGGCTTTGAGCGCCCGGATTCGCTCCCAGGGACTCTCCACGCCGCGGCGAACCGCGTGATCGAAGCCGCCGCCCCCGGAGACCTCGAGGTACGCGAACCCTGCGCCGTCGAGGATCTCCGCCAGCTCGAGGACGGTCGCGGTGGGCATGCGACCCGCGAGCGGCTCCTGGCTGAGCAGTCGGATCGTCGTGTCGACGAGGCCGGGCATCGAGCCAGAGGGTAACGCCGTCGGGGCGGGAACGCGCCTCTCGGCGCGTCTTAGGGGCGGCGCCTACTGGGTGGAGCCCACGCCACAGATGCGCGGGTTGCGGGCATCGGTGTAGCGCTGCGCGGCCCGCGTGAGCCCGATTGTCTGCTGGTATTGCTGACCGGGGGCGATGTCGTCGCTGATGAGGACGTAAGGGCCGTACCCCTTCGCCACGATCGAGGTGCGATAACACGCCCGCCTTGCACGCGCGGGCATGTCGACGAACGCGAAGGCGCCGTCGACGTCGGTCACAGTCTCGGCCCGGGCACGCGGTTCGCCGGGCGCGATGCTCTCGAGAGTCACGCGGGCCTGCGGGATCGGCTTGGCGGGCTGCGCCTGCACGACCCCCGTGAGCGCGAACGCCCCCTTGTCCGTCTTGCTGACGACGCACAGCCCGCCCTTCGTGTCCGTCTCGTCCGGAGTCCAGTACTCCGCCTCGTACTCCGAGACGACGCCCTTGGGGGAGACCGGCTTCGGCTTCGCCGGCTGTGGGTCACTCGGCTCCAGCTTCGGAATCCCGCGGCACGGCGGCTCCGCCGCCTGATCGTTGTCGTCCGAGTCCGCGCACCCGGCCGCGACCCCTCCGAGCGCGACGAAGAGGATGCACGCGAGAGCCGTTCTCACGCGCGCGAGATGTAGCGCCGCTCGCGCGGGTCCACCTTGATCCGGTCACCGCTCGAGACGAAGAGCGGCACCTGGATGACGGCGCCGGTCTCGAGCTTCGCCGGCTTCGTGACGTTCGAGACGGTGTCGCCTTTCACGCCGGGCTCCGTGTCGGCGACCGCGAGCTCGATCGACGACGGCAGCTGCAGGCCGGCCGGCTTGCCGTCGACCGTGAGCACCTGGACCGAGGTCGAGGGCGGAATGAACTCGAGCTCGCCGGAGACCGAGTCGCGCGGGAGCGTGAACTGCTCGTACGTCTCGTCCTCCATGAAAACGACGTCGTCGCCCGAGTCGTAGAGGTATTGGACGCTCTTCATCTCGGTGTGGATGCGCTGGAACTTCTCGCCGGCCCGGAAGGTGCGGTCGACTACGGCGCCGCTCTCGAGATTCTTCAGCTTCGTGCGCACGAAGGCGCCGCCCTTGCCCGGCTTCACGTGCTGGAACTCGACGATGCGCCACACGCCACCGTCGACCTCGATGTGCATGCCGTTCTTGAACTGGTTCGTGTTGACGGTCTCTGCCACGGGCGAACGAGTGTAGTCGCCTAGTCGACGGTCACGAGATCCTTCCGCACCGAATTGAGCACCTCCGCGTCGTCGTCCCGGACGACGACGAGGTCCTCGATTCGGATGCCTCCCACCCCCGGCAAGTAGATCCCGGGCTCAACCGTGACGACGTTCCGCTCTTGCAGCGTGTCGGTCGACTCGGTCGCGAGCCTCGGTGCCTCGTGCACCGCGAGACCAACGCCGTGGCCGAGGCCGTGCCCGAAGTACTCGCCGAGCCCGGCGGCGTGGATCCGGTCGCGCGCAGCCGCGTCCACGCCCGGTCCGGATGCGCCCGGACGTACCGCGCCGACACCGGAGACCTGCGCGTCGAGGCAGACCTCGTACGCGCGCTTGAGCCCGTCGTCGAGCGAGCCGGCCGCGAACGTGCGCGTGCAGTCCGAGCAGTAGCCGTCCACGATGCAGCCGGCGTCGACGATGACCGTGTCGCCGGCCCGGATCTCGCGGTCGCCGGGCTCGTGGTGCGGGCGGGCCGCGTTCGGCCCCGACGCGACGAGCGGCGAGAACGACACCGCGTCGGCGCCGATCTCGTGCATGAGCTCCTGCATGCGCCACGCGAGGTCGGCCTCGGCGCGGCCGATGAAGCGCTCGTCCGCAAGCCGCTCGAACGCCGTGTCCGAGATCTCGGCCGCGCGCCGGACCGCCTCGAGCTCGCCGTCGTCCTTGACGGCGCGGAGCGTCTCGACCAGGCCGTACCGCGGGACCGGTTCGACTCCGCCCGCGTAGAGGCGCGCGTGCCGCTCGTACGTCACGGAGGTCGCCTCGAAGCCGATCGGGCCGCTGAGCGTGTCGGAGAGGCTCTGGAAGAGATCGCGCTTCGTCTCGACGACCTCGAGCCCCTCGAGCGCTCGGGCGCTCTCGACGTAGCGGGAGTCGGTGAACAGGCGGAGTCGCTCGGGCTCGATGAGCAGCGCCGCGTTCGAGCTGACGAGGCCGCTCAGGTAGCGGACATTGATTGGGTCGGAGACGAGGAGCGGCTCCTCGAGGGTCTCTCGCAGGCGGGCGATGCGGTCGTTCACGGCGCCGCCGTCAGAAACTCGAGCGCTTCTCTGTAACCG
>JBKPFD010000241.1:0-5684 GCA_046729155.1 Actinomycetota bacterium | reverse complement strand
CAACTGGACGCCGCTCGAGCAAATGTGGGTCGCCGAGCGCGCGCATCGCAGCGGCCGCGGCTTCTCCCCGTGGCCGAACACGGCGCAGTACTGCAGTGTGCTCTAGGCGCCGCTTGCGGCGCCTTCCAGGACGCCGGGCTTCGCCCAGGCGTCGGTCTGAACTGACGGGTCGACACATTCGGCTCGTCGCTACGGATGTAAGGTCGCGGCGTGGGCCGCGGATCACGAGCCATTCGGCGCTGGAAGACCGACCGTCAGCGGAAGAAGAAGGCGCGCGACAAGCGAAAGGTCGAAGCGGCTGCGCCAGCGCCGACGCGCACGGGCCGGCGCACTAGCAGCTCGTAGCGTTACTTCCAGCTGGATCTGGCCCCCCGACGTACTGGCCGTAGCCGTGGCCGCGGCCGAGGCGAGGACCTGGTACGCGAACAGGTAGCCCAGGAATCCGTGCGCGTCCGGGCTTTGCCGGATCCCGAGCCGGCGGAAGACATGGCCTCCTGCCAGCGCCGCAGAAGGCCGTAGACGGCGAGCGTGATCGGGATCACCAACACGACCACCAGCCGAAGAGCAATGGATTGCCGCGAAGGAAGAGGATCACGCCGGGAACCCAGAAGAAGACCACGCCGATGTCGAGGAGCGGAACCAGGTAGTCGATTCCCGATACGAACTTCGCCAGCATCTGCGGCTGAGTCTGCGGAGGGTGTGTTTGGAGGCCCTCGAACATGCCGTGCGCCCAGCGCGACCGTTGACGCATGAAGCGGCGAAGTCTCTCCGGCACAGCGGTGAAGTTCAGGGCGAGCGGCTCGTACTGGTGTTCAGGGCGCGGTACTTTCCCGGCTTGGGCTCGAAGACTCGCCGATACTCACCACCGACCTCACGCGCGACCGCCTGTGCGCTCTCGGCGGTGCGGTCGGTCGAGCCGTTGTCGGCCAGCACCACTTCGACCCGGCCCTCGTAGGAGAGGTCCACGATCCCTCTCACCACGAGCGCGATCCGGTCCTCCTCGTTTCGCGCCGCGATGATGACGGTGACGGCCGGCCACTCGCCTTCGGGCCACGGTCCCCGCGGCGGCTCGAGCTCCGGAGAGCGATCGCGGTCGAGGAGCAGCGCGAAGACGAGAAAGCCGACGACCAGGCCCGGGATGTAGGCGAGAAACGTCGGAACCACCCACGAGGCGACGGTGCCGAGCTCCTCGTCCAGTTGACGTCGCCAGGACTGCGAGGCCTAGACCGCGAATGCCACGTAGAGCGCCGTGAGAGAGACGGCCGCGGGAAGAGCAGCGTCGGCCTCAGGCCGGCGGCTGGTCGTCGGCGCCGCGTCAAGCCACCGAGCTGCTCGCGCTCCGAGATCATCGGCAGCCGCAGAACGTCATTGAGCGTACCTCCGCGCGCCACGACCTCCTAGGAGTGACTGAAGTCGGCTGACTTGAGTTTTTGGAGGGGCGTGCTACCGTCGTCGCGGGGAGTATTTCCGCCGCACTATGCGCCGCAGCAGCTCTGCCGTCGCTGCTTGCGCCGCAGCGGCCGCGGTGCTGGCAGCCTCCGCCGCCGATCTCAGACCGGCTGAGGCCAGTACGGCCAAATCCCTGTACGCGAACGGCAGCGACGTCGCAACCCCGCTCGGCCCCGTCGCGCTCCGAGCAGCTCCCGGCTCGCCGCGCGTGCTCGCGCGGGTGCGCAAGCGGACGATCTTCGGCAGTCCGACCCGCTTGGCCGCGGTCGGTGAATCCGGCGACTGGCTGGCGGTGATCTCCGCCTCCCTCGACAACCACGTCCGCGGGTTCGTACACCGCAGCCGAGTCAGCCTCGCGCATGACCCCTTCTCTCTCGAGGTCGACCGGTCGGCGCGGCAGCTGACCGTCTGGCGCATGGGAGTCCGGCTTCGTCGCATAGACGTGGCGATCGGCGCCCCGTCCACGCCGACCCCGCTCGGGCGCTTCTCGATCACGGACAAGCTTTCGAACTTCTGGCCGTCCGTGTACGGATGCTGCATCCTCGCGCTCTCGGGCCATCAGGAACGCTTGCCACCAGGGTGGAGCGGCGGCGACCGGCTGGCGATCCACGCAGGGAGTGGTGTCGGCTACTCCCTGTCGGCGGGTTGCCTGCGTGCAGCCTCGAGCGACATGCGGTACATGATGGCGCGGCTCCCGCTCGGGACGCAGGTCATCATCCACGCCTAGGGCGGTCGGTCATGCCCGGATCGGGCCGGTCTGGCCGGCGAGGTAAAGCCATCTGCCCTCGTCGAGGACATACGTCTGGGTGCTCACGAAGACGAGCTCGTGTCGCTCGTCGCCGAGCTGGACGTCGTCGTGCACCTCGGCGGTCAGGACGGCCGTCGTGCCGACGATGGTTACCTGGACGTCCTCGAGGCGCTGCTCGTTCCAGCGGAACGCCCCGTCGCTGACGAAGGCGAGGCAGTCGTCGCGGCTGAGCCGCCTGCCCTCCGCGTTCACATAGCGGAACTCCGGGTGCAGCTCCCGCTCGAGCGCCGGCCAGTCACGTCGCGCGAGCGCGTCGGCACGGCGCTCGGCGGTGGCGAGCACCGCTTCGGTGGCACTGCCCATAGCTCCTCCTAGTCGCCGATCGCCTTGAGGACGACGCGCTTGCGGCGGCGGCCGTCGAACTCGGCGTAGAACACCTGCTCCCAGGGGCCGAGGTCGAGCTTCCCGTCCGTGATCGGGAGGACGACCTGGTGTGACATCAGGTGCCGCTTCAGGTGCGCGTCGGCGTTGTCCTCGCCGTTGTTGTGCCGATACTGCTCGGTCGGCTCGTGCGGCGCGAGGCGCTCGAGCCAGTCGTCGAAGTCCTGGATCAGCGCGGAGTCGGCGTCGTTGACGTAGACGGCCGCGGTGATGTGCATCGGGTTGACGAGGCACAGACCGTGCTTGATCCCGGAGCTGCGGACGAAGTCCTCGACGTCGGGCGTGATGTTCACGTAGTCGCGCCGGTTCGGCGTCTCGAACCAGAGGTAGTCGGTTGCGTGCTTCACGGGAAGATCAAGCCCCCGCGCTCGTCGAACGAGGTGCCGGCCGCCCAGATGACGTCCCAGATGTTGCTCTCGGGATCGCGGAACGAGAAACCGCGACCGCCGAAGAAGAGATCGGTTGGCTCGTCGAGGACCTCGGCGCCCTCGGCGGCACGGACGACTTCGAACACTCGGTCGACGGTCGCGGCGTCCTCGAGGTTGATCGCAAGCGTGAAGCCCTTGAACGCTCCGGGCTCGGGGCTCGGGCCGAAGTTCGGCTCTTAGCGCTCGGCGCCGTAGAGGCCGAGGACGGCGCCGCCGCACTGAAACGCGACGTGGTTCTCGTCGTTCGTCTCCGACTCGGGCCACCCGAACTGGCGGAAGAACGCCGCCATGCGCGGCAAGTCGCGCACTGCCAGCGTGATGAAGCTCACCCGCGGCGGCAGGCTCACGACTTCAGCTTCTCGCGCAGGAGCTCGTTGACGAGCTTGGGGTTCGCTCGCCCTTGCGTCTCCTTCATTACTTGCCCGACGAAAAAGCCGAGCAGGCCCTCCTTGCCGCCGCGGTACGACTCGACCTGCTCCGGATTCGCGGCGAGCACCTGGTCTACGAGCGCTTCGAGCTCCGAGGTATCGGTGATCTGGCCGTCGCCGAGATATCGATCGGCCGAGAAGCCCGCGTCGCCACTCGCCGCGAGTGCCTCCGTGAACGCCTGGCGCGGGATGCGGTCGCGCGCCTCTATCAGCCTGGCCAGCTCGGCCGCGTTCACGGCCGCCGGGTCGACGCCGGTCGCCGCGAACTGGTTCATGAGCACGTTCGCAACCGCACGGCGATCGCCCCCGACGGCCTCGTAGAGCCGGTCGCGGCCGCTCGCGACGAGGCCCTCGGCGAGCTCGAACTCGAGCTCGGCGGCCAGCCGGCGCATACGCGTGCCGGGCAGCTCGGGCAGCTCGGCGCGCAGCCGCTCGACGAGGTCACGAGTCGGCTCGAGCGGGACGAGGTCGGGCTCGGGCAGGTACCGGTAGTCCTGCGCCTCCTCCTTCGAGCGGAGCGGAGGCGCCGACTCGTTGCCGGGGTCGAAGTGGAGCGTCTCCTGGTCGACAGTGCCGCCGGACTCGTAGATCCCGATCTGCCGCTGGATCTCGCGCTCGATCCCCTTCGCGGCGAAGTTGAACGAGTTCATGTTCTTGAGCTCGGTGCGCGTGCGCAACTCGTCGGATCCCTCGGGCCGGACGGAGACGTTGACGTCGAACCGCAGCGAGCCCTTCTCCATCTCGGCGTCCGAGATGCCGAGCTCCACGACCGTCTGGCGAAGCAGTTGCAGGAAGCGCTTGGCCTCGTCGGCCGAGTGCAGGTCGGGCTGGGTGACGATCTCGACCAGCGGCGTGCCCGCGCGGTTGAAGTCGACGAGCGTGCGGTCGGCGCCCGCGATGCGGCCTTCCGCGCCGCCCACGTGCACGTTCTTCGCCGCGTCCTCCTCGAGGTGGGCGCGCACGATGCCGACGTCGGTGTCGCCGTCGGAGCTCGGAAGGGCGAAGCGGCCGTTCACGCAGAGCGGCTCGTCGTACTGGGAGATCTGGTAGCCCTTGGGCAGGTCGGGATAGAAGTAGTGCTTGCGGTGGAAGACCGCGCGCTCGACGATCTCGCAGCCGAGGGCGTGGCCGAGCAGGATCGTCATCTCGATCGCGCGCGCGTTCGGGACGGGCAGCGTCCCCGGATGCGCGAGACAGACGGGGCAGGTACGCGTGTTCTCGGGCGCGAAGTACTCGAGCTCGCAGCGGCAGAACATCTTCGTCCGCGTCTTCAGGTGCACGTGGATCTCGAGGCCGATGACGGGCTCCCAGCTAGCCACTGGACACCGCCTTCTCCAAACCAAAGGCCGGCTCCCGGAGCAGCCGCGCATAGGCGCCGAGGATCCGCTCCGTCTCATCGCCCCAGGGGCGATCCTCACTCTGGATCCAGTCGTCGATCTGCAGCTGCTCGGCGCGGCCGTCCGGAGAGAGCAGCTCGAGATCGATGCCCCTACCGCTGTCGCCGAGATGAACCCGGATCTGTGTTCTGCCGCGCTCGTAGGTGAGCACTTCCTCGGCATGCGGGAACGGCTCCCACCTCGGCGGACCGAACCCGTAGTCGTGCTCGAGAAAGGCAAGCTCGCGCTCGGCGATCCGGCGGAATGGCGAAGGGCTCGGTCGGGTATCGCGACGACCCGTGAGGCGGCGGAGCAGGCTCACGATGCCGCCTCCGCAAGCCTCGGCGGGCCGTAGTCGAACTCGAGCGCGCGCTCGAGCGCATGGCCGGCCCGCAAGAGGACGTTCTCCGAGAACTGCGGGCCGATCAGCTGCAGGCCGACCGGCAGCCCCTCGGAGAGGCCGCAGGGGATCGAGAGGCCGGGCAGGCCCGCCATGTTCGGGGGGATCGCGAGCACGTCCGAGAGGTACATGGCGAGCGGGTTGTCGGTCTTCGCGCCCAGCGGGAACGCGACCGTCGGCGAGGTCGGGCTGACGAGCAGGTCGAACTGCTCGAGGGCCGCGGCGAACTCCCGTCGGATGATCGTCCGCACCTTCTGCGCCTGGCCGTAGTAGGCCTCGTAGTAGCCGGCGGAGAGCGCGTAGGTGCCGAGCATGATCCGCCGCTTCGGCTCGTCGCCGAAGCCCGCGTCGCGCGTGCGCATGTACATCTCGCGGACGTCGCCGTCGGGCACGCGCAGGCCGTAGCGGACGCCG
>JBKPFD010000240.1:0-4659 GCA_046729155.1 Actinomycetota bacterium | reverse complement strand
GTTCACGACCTCGTCGGCGCCGAGCTCGCGGGCCCGCGCGAGCTTCGAGTCGCTCGAGGAGGTCACCACTGCGCGACCCCCGAGCGCCTTCGTGATCGCGAGCGCGGCCGTGGCGACGCCGCCGCCGATTCCCCAGATCAGCACCCATTCGCCTTCGCGCAGCGCAGCCTTGGTCACGAGCATGCGATAGGCGGTCTCGAAAACGAGCGGAAATGCGGCTGCCTCTTCGACGCTCAAGTCGTCGGGCAGGCGGTAGACGTTCGTGGCGGGCACGGCGATCAGCTCCGCATGCGTCCCGTCCGTGTGTTCGCCGATGACCTTGATCTCGTTCCCGGAAGGGTCGAGCGCGATGCCGGGGTTGATGACGACCCGCTCGCCTCGGTCGAAGCCTTCCACGCGGACACCGAGTCCTTCGACGATCCCGGCACCGTCCGCCCCGAGGATGCGGGGCTTCGGCACCGAGGGCCGGCCCTGCCGGATCCAGATGTCGAGGTGGTTGAGCGAGGCGGCGCGGAGCTCGACGAGCACCTCGTCCGGGCCGGGCTCGGGGTCCGGCGCGTCCTCGTAGCGGAGCACCTCGGGCCCACCGTCCTCGTGGATCCGGATTGCTTTCAAGAGCGCGATCCTAGGCAGAATTCGATACGTGAAAGCCCACGAGCTCGAGCGCCTCGCGGAGGAGCTGGGCATCGACGTCGTCGGCGCCGCGCCTGCCGAGGCGTATGAGGACACCGAGCGGCACATCGCCGAGCGCCGCGCCCGCGGGCTGTTCGCCGACATGCGGTTCACCATGGCTCGGCCCGAGGTCTCGTGCCATCCCGAGAGCCTCCTGCCGGGCGCGCGAACCGTCGTCTCGGCCGCGCTCTGCTACTACGTGGACGAGCCGCCGCTCGAGACGGGAGAGGGCCGCCTGCCGCGGTACACGTGGTTCGACGCGTACGCCGAGCTGCGGGAAAAGCTCGACGTGCTCGGCCGCCGGCTCGGTGGCGAGTACCGCGTGCTCGTCGACGACAACGCGCACGTCGACCGCGAGGCGGCGGCTCGAGCAGGCGTCGGCTTCTACGGCAAGAACACGCTGCTGATCACACGCCGGCACGGCTCGTGGGTCGTGCTCGGCACGCTCGTCACCAACGTCGAGGTCGAGACGACGCCGCGGCTCCCGCTCGACTGCGGCTCCTGCACGCTCTGCATCGAGGCGTGCCCGACGGGTGCGCTCGACGAGCCCGGCGTCCTCGACTCGACGAAGTGCCTTTCCTACTGGACGCAGGCCGCCGAGCCGATACCCGAGGACTACCGTGCCGAGCTCGGCCCTCAGGTCTACGGCTGCGACATCTGCCAGGACGTCTGCCCCTGGAATCGCGGGGTCGAGAAGCGGCGCGCAGGCCAGGCGCCGCCGGCCGACGCCGAACCGCACGTTTCCCTCGTCGACTGGCTCGCCGCGCAGGACGACGAGCTCGTCGACCGCTACGACCGGCTCTTCGTCCCGCGCAAGGACGCGCGCTACCTGCGCCGAAACGCGCTCGTGGCGCTCGGCAACACCGGGAGCGCCAATCACCGTGCCGCCCTGGAGCCGTACCTCGAGGACGACGACCCGCTGCTGCGGGAGCACGCCGCCTGGGCGCTCGAGCAGATCGCCGAGCGAGGGGAGGAGTAGCGCGTGGCCGCCTGGATGACCACGGCGGTGTTCGTCGTGGGGGCGGCTGCACTGCTGACGATGGGCGTGGTCATCGGCTGGCTGGTTCACCGCTTGACCCGGGAGAAGGCCCTGGCCGAAGAGCGGGTAGCCGAGGCCGAGCACCTGCAGAACCAGCTCGGGCGGCGAATCGACGTCCTCGATGCGGCGACTAGGTGCGCCCGCGCGCTCGGCTCCTCGCTCGAGCTCGAGGAGGCGTTCGCCGCGTTCAACCGCGAGCTGCGCGGCCTGCTGCCGTACGACCGCACCGCGATCGTGCTCGCGGAGGAGGGCACGGCGCGCGTGATCGCGGCGGTCGGCGTCGGCGCGGACTCGGTGTTCGCACCAGGGACGAGGAGGCCAGTCGTGGACTCGATCCTCGAGCAGATCCTCGCCTCCGGCCAGCCTGTCTACCGGCGCGACATGCAGGACGCCGAGTTTCCCGAGGAGCAGCAGTTCGTGGAGCACGGGCTTCGCTGCCGGATCGTTGCGCCGCTGCTCGTCGGCGCGCGGGCGATCGGGATGATTTCGGTCGTTCGCTTCGAGGCGGACTCGTTCACGGACGAGGAGACCGAGCTCGTCTCGCTGCTCGGCCGCTTCCTCGGCTCGACGGTGCAGAACATCCGCGCCTACGAGTCGGAGCGGACGACCGTCGAAGAGCTGCGCCGGCTCTCGGCGCTGCGGGCCGACTTCGTCTCGCTCGTCTCGCACGAGCTGCGCAGCCCGATGGCCTCGGTGGTCGGCTCGGCGAAGACGCTTCGGCAGCGCTGGCGCGAGCTGACGCCCGAGCAGCGCGAGTCGTTCCTCGGGCTGATCGACCACGAGACGACGCGGCTCGCCGACCTCGTCGGCGACGTCCTCGACACGTCCCGCATCGAGTCCGGGAGCTTCAGCTACTCGTTCAGCGACGTCGACGTGGGCGAGCTCGTCCGGGAGTCGGCCGCCGCGGCGGAGCGGGGGCAGGACGAGGTCGCGGTGCGCGCGGAGGTGCCCGTCCCGCTGCCGCCGGTGCGCGGCGACCGCGAGCGGCTGCGCCAGGTGCTCGTGAACCTGATCGACAACGCGGTCAAGTACTCACCGGCCGGGCAGCAGGTCGACGTCGAGGCGTTCGCGCAGAACGGTCGCATCCACGTCGAGGTGCGCGACCGCGGCCCGGGCATCTCGGCGGAACACCAGCGGTTGATCTTCGAGAAGTTCGGCCGCGTGAGCGGCGACCACGCCAAGCCGGGCACCGGGCTCGGCCTGTTCATCGCGCGCTCGATCGCTGAAGCGCACGGGGGCTCGCTCGAGGTGCGCTCGGCGCCGCAGCAGGGCGCGATCTTCACGCTAGCCCTGCCGGTCGAGTCGTAGCCTAGGGCCGTTCCTCGAGCAGCGTCCTGCGCTGCTCCGGCGGCACGAGTGCCTCCGGATGGGGCTGCTCGAGCAGCTGGATCGCCGGTGGCTCGAGCTCGACGATCTCTTGAAACGTCTCGTGCACCTCGGGAGGTGGATCCTGGTCGCCCGCCTCCCGCGAGTACAGCAGCATCCCACCGCGCTCCTTGAGCATCTCCAGCTCCCGCCGGAGCCCGGCCCGGTCGACCCAGAGCTGCTCGCCCGTCCCGCCGCGAATCACGAAGATGCCTCCGTCGAGTGCGAGATGAACGTAGAGGGCCTTGTCGGGGTCTTCCTGAGGCTCGGCGCGTTTCCGTCGGAACCAGCGCACTGACCTAGGCCTTCGCGGGCACGCGGCTGAGCCTGAGCTCCCGGGCCAGCCCGCGCGCTCGGCGGGCGATGCGCTTGCGCTCCTCCTCGGGCTCGACGAGGACGGCCTCGCCGCGGGAGGCTAGGATCTCCCCCGTCAGCCACTCCGGGCTGCCGACCGCGCGTTCGCTGAGCGCCGTACCGTCCTTCAGTAACTGGGCGCCCTCCTCGACCTTCCAACGCGCGATCTCCTTCGAGAACCAGATCCGCGCCGTGAGCGCGCCCGGGAGCTCCTCGCGCTCGAACTCGGGCCGCGGCTGGAACTTCTCGCGCTGCATCCGCGCGCTGCGCATCCGGTCGAGACGGAAGGAGCGCTGTCCGTCGCGCTCGGGATCCCACGTGTGCACGTACCAGTGCGGCAGCCGCCGCTCGAGGACGTACGGCTCGACGACCCGCGTCTGGAGCCGGTCCTCGCCTTCCTTCTGGTACTCGATCTCGACGAGCCGCCGCTGCCTGATCCCTTGCGACAACGTTCCGACGAGCCGCTCCTCCGCGTGGTCGGGCGTCGGCTCGGCCGTCTGCGAGAGATCGAACTCGCCGAACGTCTCCTCGAGCTTGCGGCGGACGCGCTCGAGCGGCGTGTGCGCGTCGGCGGCGACCATCGGCCCGACGAACTCGAGCGCGAACCTGATCGCGCGCGCCTCGAGCGGCGTCAGCCTCGGCGGCGAGCGGAACGTGTCGCCGAAAAGCTCCTTCTCGACATGTACCTCGTCGCCGCGCAGCTCGGCGTAGACCGCATAGCAGCCGCCGCCGAAGTTGACGAGGTTGAGTAGCTGGAGGTGCTCCTCGAGCGACTCGGGCGCGATGTGGAACCGCTCGGCGAGCTCGGCCGCGGGAATGACGGCGCTGCTCTCCTCGCCGCAGCGGTCGAGCAAATACGCGAGGAGCGCCTGCAGCAGGCCGAAGCGCTCCGGCGGGACCGGGCTCGGCGGCCGCTCCAGGGGGTCGGCCGCGGGCTGCTCGGCCTCGGCGGCGACCTTCGGCGGCTCCGCTTCGTGGCGGTCCTGCACGAGCTTCAGGTCGGCGCGCACCTGACGGCGCAGCTCAGGCGGCGAGAGCGGCACGGCGCGGCCGTCCTGGCGCAGGATCCACGACGAGAGCAGCCCGAGGTTCGAGTACTTCGTGACGAAGACGCCGTCCTCGATCCGACCGTACTTGCCTAGGGCGCGCTCGACCCACCAGGCCGTGTCGCCGGCGACCTCGATCTCCGCCTCGCCGTCGATCGTGCCGACCTGCCACGGCGGGCCGAG
>JBKPFD010000239.1:0-8011 GCA_046729155.1 Actinomycetota bacterium | reverse complement strand
GGCAAAGCCCGCGCGTCCTGAGGGCGGCGCCGCAAGCGGCGCCTAGGCCGGTAGCAGCCGGGCCGGCTCGAAGATCTCGAGCTCGGGCGCGGGCGAGCCGAGGATCGCCCGCGCCACGAGCGCACCGGACGCGAAGCCGAGCACGTTGCCGTGCCCCGAGTAGCCGGCGGCGACCCACGTGCCGTCGCGGCCGGGCACGTGTCCCACGAGCGGAAGCTGGTCCTCCGTCTGGCCGAAGATGCCGCTCCAGCGGTGTGTGATTCTCGGCGGCGCGCCGAGCAGCTCGGCGGCGAACGCCTCCAGCGCGCTCTGGACGGGCCCCGTCAACGCCTCTTCCGCCGTGAATTCCTCGTCCAGCCGTACGTCTCGGCGGCCGCCCAGGACGAGCCGCCGGTCGGGCGTCTGCTGCCAGTAATCGAAGCCGTGCCGCGCGTAGTGCGGGCAGTGGAACCGCAGCTCGGACAGCGGTTCCGTGACGACGACCTGGCCTCGGACGGGCGTGATCGCCTCGTCGAGCTCCGGTAGGAGCCCCTGGGTGTAGCCGTCGGTGGCGATGACGACGTGGTCGGCATCGAGGTCGTCAAGCGACTCGACGCGGCTTCCCTCGGCCAGGTCCGCACCCGCGGCCACCGCGGCTGCGGCCAGCCGCCGCACCCAACGGGCCGGCTGGAGCGCGCCGTCAGTCGGATGGTGGATCGCTGCGCGGTAGAGGCGCGCGAGGGCGGAGTCGAGATCGTCGACCCACTGGATGTCGAAGCCGTCCTCGCGCAGGGCGTCGTAGTCGGCCGTCAGCTCGTCGAGCTCCGCCGGGTCGGCTGCCAGCTTGAGGCTGCCGGTGCGGCGAAGCGCGTCGCCGGCCAGCTCGGCCATCCGGTCGAGGTAGTGCTCGGTCATGCCCCAGAGCGCGGCTGCTTGATCCGGGCCGAACCGCTCGCGTGCCTCGGCATACGAGAGAGCGGTGCCACGCAGCGCGAAGCCGCCGTTCCGGCCGCTCGCGCCGCTCGCGATCGTCCGCGCCTCGTGCACGCGGACGCGCAGCCCTCCGCGGGCGAGCTCGAGCGCGCAGGAGCATCCGGTGACCCCGCCGCCGACGACGGCCACGTCGACGCGTCCCGTCCCGCCGGCGGAGACCGGCTCCCCGAGCCCTTCGAGCCAGTACGAGGTCACGTGGCGATGCTAGTGGCCCGGAAGATCCCGCCCGCTTCGCTCGCGAGCCCGGAAAGCTCGAGCTCGGTCAGCGCAGCCGCGACGGTCGCCGCTTCGAGACCGGTCGCTCGCGCGAGCTCGTCGGCCCCGACCGCGCCTTCGCGCAGCGCCGCGAGAACCGTCTCGCCCTGCCCGCTCACCTGCGCCTCCCGCGATGAGGTCGGTGCGAGGTCGAAGAGGTCGAGCACGTCCTTGCTGGACGTCAGCGGCGCGGCCCCCAAGCCAAGCAGACCGTTCGTGCCCGCGGAGAGGGCGGACGTGATCTCGCCGGGTACCGCGAAGACCTCTCTCCCCTCCTCCAGCGCGAGGTCGGCCGTGATCAGCGCGCCGCTCCGCTCTCGGGCCTCGACGACGACCGTCGCGGCGGCAAGCCCCGCGATGATCCTGTTCCGCGCCGGGAACCGCCACGGCGCCGGCTCGACGCCGGGCGCGTACTCCGAGACGACGAGCCCGTGCTCGCCGACGCGCCGTGCCAACTCCGCATGCGCAGCGGGATAGTCGCGGTCGATGCCGCAGCCGAGCACCGCGACTGTGAGCCCGCCGGCCTCGAGCGCTCCCCGGTGCGCCTCGCCGTCGACGCCTCGCGCAAGCCCGCTGACCACGACGAGACCCGTCGCCGCCAGCTCCCGGCCGAGCATCCGCGCCACCTGGCTGCCGTACGGCGAGCACGAGCGCGCGCCGACCACGGCCGCTCCCGGCTTGCGGAGGAGCTCGGTCGCACCGCCGCCCCGAAGGAACAGCCCGATCGGCGGATCGTGAATCGCG
This sequence comes from Actinomycetota bacterium, assembly GCA_046729155.1. Classification (GTDB taxonomy): domain Bacteria; phylum Actinomycetota; class Thermoleophilia; order Gaiellales; family Gaiellaceae; genus VAXT01. The sequence goes on along the minus strand of JBKPFD010000239.1, from coordinate 6,040 downwards.
CGCAGCAGCGGCGGGAAGCCGGGATCCGATCGCGGCAGCCAGCGAACGCCGGCGCGCCGAACCGCCTCCATGTACGCGGTCGCGTCGAAGCGTCGCCGAAACGCCGGGAAACGCTTGTCTCGAGGCTCGCCGATTACGTGCGTGCCCGTCTCGGCCGCGAAGGCGGCGAGCGCCAGCTCCTTCACGTGAACGTGAGCTCCCTCGGCGAGCGGTAGGCGAGCGCCTCGGACACGTGGGCGGCCTCGACCTGATCGGAGCCGGCGAGGGCGGCGACCGTCTCCGCGACTCGGCGCGCCCGCGCGCGGCCGCGGCCTGACAAGGGGAGGCGCTCGACGGCACGGTCGAGGAGGCCCGTCGCGTCGGATCCCCACTTCGGGCGGGCCTGGCCCAGCCGACGCCGCGCCGCGACGACCCGCGCCCGTACGCGTTCCGAAGGCTCGCCCTGCTCGGCGGCGAGCTCGTGCGCACGCGGCCGCGGCATCGCGACGACGAGGTCGAAGCGGTCGAGCAGGGCGCGCGAGAGCTTGTCCCGGAAGGCGGCGAGACGCTGCTGTGAGCACGAGCACTCCGCCGCGGGGTCGCCGCGGGCGCCGCAAGGGCAGAGGTTCATCGTCGCGACGAGCTGGAAGCGGGACGGAAAGGTCGCCCGGCCGCCCACGCGCGCCACCGCAACCGCGCCGTCCTCGATCGGCTGCCGAAGCGCCTCCAGCGCGGGGCGCGCGAACTCCGGCAACTCGTCGAGCATCAGCACGCCCCGGTGCGCGAGCGTGACCTCGCCCGGCTTCGGCCCAGGCCCGCCGCCGACCATCGCCGCGACCGACGCGTTGTAGTGCGGGGCGCGAAACGGCGCCCGCGTGATCAACGGCCGTCCGGGGTCGACCAGCCCCGCGACCGAGTGGATCCGGGTGACTTCGAGCGCCTCGATGGTGTCGAGCGGCGGCAGGACGCCGGGCAGTCGCCTAGCCAGCATCGTCTTGCCGGTGCCCGGCGGCCCGCCCAGGAGGAGGTTGTGTCGGCCAGCGGCTGCGATCTCCAGCGCCCGGCGCGCTCGTTCCTGTCCGCGCACCTCCGCCAGGTCCGGCCAGGCGTCCTCCGGTCCGTGCCCGTTGCGGGCGACGAACGGCTCGGGCTCGGCTTCTCCGCGCAGATATGCGGCCGCCTCGGCCAGGTGCCGAAGCGGGACGGGCTCGACGCCCGCGAGCGCAGCCTCGGGCGCCGAGCACGCCGAGCAGAGGAGCCGGGTCAGCCCCGCCTGCCGCGCCGCCTCGGCCGCCGCCAGGACACCGCCGACGGGTCGCACGCGCCCGTCGAGGGCGAGCTCTCCCAGAGAGGCGTGCCCGCCGAGCCGCTCCCGCGGGATCTGTCCGGACGCCGCGAGCACCGCGAGGGCGATCGGCAAGTCGAAGCCGGAGCCCTCCTTGCGGAGCGCCGCGGGCGCGAGGTTGACCGTGATCCGGCGGACTGGCCACTCGAGCTCGGCGGACGTGATCCCGCTGCGGACACGATGCTTCGCCTCCTGGCACGCGCGGTCCGCGAGCCCCACGATCGAGAAAGCGGGCAGGCCGAGCTGGAGGTGCGCCTCGACCTCGACGCGGCGGGCGTCAAGGCCGACGAGCGCGTGCGTGACGGTGCGCGCGAGCACCCGCTCGAAGCTAGGCGCTCAAGCCGCAGGCGTGTGTGCCGAAACTGTGCTGAAATCCGTTTCCCAACCGGTAAACCGGAGGCACGACGCGCATGCGGCCTCCCCGCAGAATCCTCATCTTCCTCGCCACCCTCGCGGTGGGCGCCGCCGCGGTCGCGACGGCGGCCGCACCGGTGGCCGTCAAGTCCTCGAACCGCAACGAGCAGGCTCCCGCGGCGGGCGGGGAGTGGTTCGCATGGTCGAAGAGCCGCGAGAAGCAGCCGAGCCCCTTCGACGTGTGGGCGCAGCACCTGACGGAGCCGGCTTTCAGGGTCAACCCGCGCAACACGCAGGCCTATACCGGCGGCATCGACGGGACGCGCCTCGTCTACCAGGTCCTGTTCAACTTCGGCGCCGCCGGTTCCGACCTGCGCTTGTTGGACCTCGCACGGCGCCGGCACGTGCCGCTTCCGGCCGGCGTGAACACGAAGCGCTGGGAGTGCTGTCCGACGATCTCCGGCGAGTGGCTCCTCTTCAGCCGCGGCCTCGCCTACAGCCGCTACATCCAGTTGATCGTGCTGCGCAACCTCGTCACCGGCGAGGAACGCATCCTCGACCGCCTCGTGAACAAGAACGGGCTCCTGAGCGCGGGGCAGGTGAGCGGGAACTTCGCGGTCTGGGCGAGGTGCAACCCGTACCCGCGCTGTCAGATCAGCCGCTACGACATTGCCGCCGCGACGACGACGCCGCTCCCCGTCCCTGCGGGCAAGGTCGCCTACAGCCCTTCAGTGACGGCGCTCGGCACAACGTACTTCGGGCGCAGCAATCCGGGCTGCGGGAAGACGGTCGAGCTGATGAAGCAACCGCTCGTCGGAGCGCCCCAGGTGCTCGTCACGCTGCCGGCGGGCCAGGACCTCGACGTGACTTCTGCGCTCGTCGAGGTCGGCAAGCCTGCCGACGTGACGATTGCGAAGGTGTACTACGACCGGATTCTCTGCCGGACGAGGACGTGGGACATCTTCGTCGTCAACGACCTCGAGCGGCCCCCGCCGCCGTAGCAACGATCACGTCCTCGTAGAACTCGCCCGCGCGGCGGCCGGTGCGGCGGTTGACGTGGCGGCGGTAGCGCGTCTCGACTGCCAGGCCGGCGCGCTCGAGGATGCCTGGATAGAGGTCGCGGCGGTCGTTGATCACGATCACGACCCGCGCACGGCGTCTCAGCGCGCGGCGAACGTTGTCGAACGCGTCGGCCATGCCCTCGGCGTATTCGCCGACGGCCTTCGCGCTCGTGCCTCGCTCTGCCGGGCCGAGCTCGAGCTCGCGCCTGTCTTCCAGGCCGAGTAGCTCGTACGCGTAGCGGTGCTGCTCGTGGTAGTCGATCAGGCCCGGGTACGGCGGTGAGGTGACGACGCCGTCGAAGCCGCCGTCGAGCTCGACCGCGCGCACATCGCCGTGGTGGACGGCCGCCGAGTGGCTCTTGTCCCGCAGGCGGGCGAAGTCCCGGATCCGAGCCAGCGTGTCGAGCGCGTAACGGCGCAGGAAGTGCTCGGCGCGCTCGACGGGACGGCAGACCCGCCGGTGCTTGTGGCACCAGTACTCGTCGAGCTGCGGGACGCGCGGGAAGTCCAGGTCGAAGTGAGTCGTCCGCCGGGCCGACCGGGCGGCGCGGGCGAGCACGACGCGGAGGACGTCTGCGTGCTCGTAGTCGGGCACGAGCGAGCGGAAGAAGAGGAGCTCGGCGGCCGCCCGCGGCGCGTACCAGTCGGCAATGTAGTCCGAGGGCGCCTCCTCGAGCTCGCCGCCGAAGCCCTCGAGCCGGCGCAGCGCGTCACGCACGTCCCGCTCCAGAGCGAAGAGGTTGTACCGCCTCGTCTTCACCTCCATCAGCAGGCAGTTGAATCCGGCGACGTCGACGCCGGCGGCGTCTCTCCCGCTCTCCAGCGCCTGGACGAGAGTCGTTCCGGAGCCGGCGAACGGGTCGAGCACGCTGCGCGCCGTTTGCAGGTGCCGCTCGAGGAGCGCCTCGACGAGCTGCGGGATGAACTTGCCGAGGTACGGGTGCAGGCGGTGGACGTGCTTCGTGCGCTCGCGCTCGGGCAGGTCGCGCTCCGACCAGGAGAGGTCGAGGTCGACGTCTAGATCGCGATAGAGCGCTTCCTGGGTCAAACCCATGCCTGCTCCGGTTCGGCATGTGTGAGGCGAGTCCTGGCCTGGACACCGCCCGGCACCTCTGTCACGATCGTTCTTGCTGGGGGGCAGGAGGGGAGGGCGAATGACGTTCCGGAGGGCGGTTCCGGCCCTCATCGCAGTGGCGGTGCTGGCGTCTTCGGGCGCGGCGTCGACCGCTGTCGCAGCGCCGACCGGGCCACTGCGGATTGATCTCGCCATCGATCCCGACAGCACCGACCCTGCGCTCGCCTACGGCCCGGACAGCTGGCAACTCGAGTACGCGGCATGCGCGAAGCTCGTCAACTACCCGGACGTGCCTGCCCCGGCCGGCGCACGGCTGCAGCCGGAGATCGCAGCTGCCATGCCATCCATCTCCCAGGACGGACGGACCTATACGTTCCACATCCGGAACGACTACGAGTTCTCGCCGCCTGCGGCCGGGGCAGCCGTCACCGCGCAGAGCATGAAGTACACGTTCGAGCGGACTCTGCATCCGGCCATGCAGTCGCCCGCCTTCCAGTTCTTCACCAACATTGTCGGAGCGACGGAGTACCACAACGGCCAGGCCGGGCAGATCACCGGAATCGTCGCCTCCGGCAACTCACTTTCGTTCACGCTGATCGAGCCGCAGGGCGAGTTTCTGACGCTGCTCGCGATGCCGTTCGCATGCGCCGTGCCGACGACGTTGCCTCCGGTCCCGACGCAGGCACCCGTCCCCTCTGCCGGGCCGTACTACATCTCCGCGCGCGCGCCGGGGTCGTCGATCACCGTCAGCCGGAACCCGAGCTACTCCGGGCCGCGGCCGCACCGCTTCGACTCGATCGATTACACCGTGGGGCACACGATCGACGAGATCCGCCAGCGCGTGGAGTCGGGTGTCTCGGACTACACGCACCATCTGTCCTCCGCCGCGTTCGCCGAGCTCGACGCGCTCTATGGCCCGAACAGCATCGCGGCTACACGCGGGCTACAACAGTTCTTCTACAACGCGACCCCGTGCGTTTCGTACCACCCCTTGAACACCGAGCGTCCGCTGATGTCGACGGCGAACATGCGCAAGGCCGTCAACTACGCGCTCGACCGCACCGCGCTGGCGTCCCTTTACGGGCCGACTGCCCTAAGCCTGACCGATCAGATCCTGCCGCCGGGACTGCCCGGTTTCAGCGACGGGCAGTTCTATCCCTTCCTGCCGAACATCGAGCTGGCGCGGAAGCTGGCCGACTGGCAACCGGGCGACCCCCTGCGCCCCGGCGTCCTCTACCACGGACTGGCACCTCCCGGTCCGCAGAGAGCGCAGATGGTGCGAGACCAACTGCTCCAGATCGGAATCAACTTGACCCTCGTCGGCTGGCAGGGATTCACGCTCTTCCAGCACATGGGCACCCGAGGCGAGCCGTTCGACATCGGGACCGCGGGCTATTGCGAGGACTACCACGACCCGTGGAGCCTGATCCAGCTTCTGGACGGCAGCACGATCCACGACGGCGAGGACAACATCAACTTCGCGTACTTCAACGACCCGGTATTCAACGCGAGGATGCACGCTGCGCGGCTGCTCGTCGGAGAAGCGCGTTACGCCGCCTTCCAGGAAATCGAGCACGATCTCGTGCGCGACGCCGCGCCATGGGCGGCGTGGAGCAACCCGAACGACCACGAGCTGTTTTCGAAGCGAATCGGGTGCCACATCTACCACTCGTTCGACCTGACCAATCTCGCGGCGCTCTGCCTGCGTCCCGAGATCACGGTCGACGACGTGCAGGTCGACGAGCCGTCGTCCGGCACGACGACCGCCACGTTCACCGTCCGCCTGAGCAGCGAGATGGACGCCCCGGTGACGGTCGAGTACGCGACGCAGGACGGAACGGCGCAGGCCGGCGAGGACTACGTCGCGACCGCCGGGGTTCTCACGTTCGCGCCGAACCAGCGGTCGAAGACGGTCGACGTGCTGGTCAATGCGGACGGCACCGCGGAGCCCGCCGAGACGTTCTTCCTCAACCTGACGAATCCGAGCAGCGGGACGCTCGTCGACGGCAGCGGCACCGCAACGATCTCCGCGCAGCCGCCGCCACCGCCTCCACCACCTCCGCCCCCACCGCCTCCGCCTCCCCCGCCGCCTCCGCCCCCGCCGCCTCCTCCGCCGCCGCCTCCTCCCCCGCCGCCTCCGCCGCCGCAACCTCCGCCACCGCCGCCGCCGCCGCTGCGGTGCGTCGTGCCGAAGGTGATCGGTCTGCGTCTGACGACCGCACGTAC
>JBKPFD010000238.1:0-9907 GCA_046729155.1 Actinomycetota bacterium | reverse complement strand
GCACGCCGGCGATCTCGGCGTTCACCGGCCCTCCTTCGCGAGATCGAAGTAGCGGTCCTGCTCGCTGAGCGGGAGCTTCGTGAACTCACGGCCGTCAGCAGCGGCCAGCTGCTCCGCACGTTCCACGCGTGCCGCGAACCGATCGGCCATGGCACGCAATGCCAGCTCGGGGTCGACGTTGAGCCGGCGGGCAACGTTGACCGCGGCGAAGAGCACGTCGCCCATCTCCTCGAAGACACGCGGATCCGGCTCGCTCCCGGCCGCGGGCTCGCCCGCGACTGCGAGCGCCTCCTTCAGCTCGCGGACCTCGTCGTCGAGGTCGCCGACTGCGCCGGCGGTGTCGGGATACTCGAAATCGATCGCGGCCGCCCGCCGCTGGAGCTTCCGTGCGTAGAGCAGCGCCGGCAGCGTCTCCGGCACGTGGTGGAAGATCCCTTCCCGCCCTTCCTCGTCACGCTTGATCTCCTCCCAGCGACGGCGAACCTGGCCGGCCGTGCGCGCCTCCGCATCGCCGAAGACGTGCGGGTGGCGGGCCACGAGCTTCGCGTGGATCGACCGCGCGACCTGCTCGAGGTCGCCGTGGCCTTCCTCCTCGAGCAGCAGCGCGAGGAAGTAGACCTGGAAGAGCAGGTCTCCGAGCTCGTCGAGCAGCTTCTCGGGCCGGCCAGCGACGGCTGCATCCGCGACCTCGTAGGCCTCCTCGACCGTGTGCGGCACGATCGTGGCGGCGGTCTGCTCCCGGTCCCAGGGACAGTCGCGCCGCAGCCGCTCGGTCAGCCCCTGCAGGTCGAGGAGCGCCTCCTCGAGCGACAAGCCGCTATTTCGAGGTCGTGGGAGTGGTCTGGGTCGTGCCTGTTTCAGGCGGCGCGTACCCGACCTGGTAGGTCGTCTCGTCCGCGAAGTCCTTGCGCGTGTCGTTGACCCACTCGTTCATCTTCTGCTGCTTCCGCTCCTGGAGGAGCTGCTGCCTGATCGCGTCCTTGACCTGCGGAAGCGGCGTTACCGCCTGCTTCTTGACCTTGCTGAGCGGCTGGATGATGTGCCAGCCGTACTGGGTCTTGATCGGCCGCGAGATCGCGCGCGTGTCGAGCGAGAACGCCGCGCGGTCGAACGGCGGGACGGTCTGGCCGCGGGATACGGTCAGCTTGCCGCCCTGGCTCTTCGAGCTCGGGTCCTGCGAGTACTTCTTCGCGAGTGCCGCGAAGTTGCCGCCGTTCGTCAGCTGGCCGTAGATCTGGTCGGCGAGCGTCTTCTTCTTGACGAGGATGTGACGCACGTCGCGCGACGCCGGCTGGATGTACTGGCTCTTGTTCTTCTTGTAGCTGGCTGCGATCGCGGCCTCGTCGACCTTCACGTCCTTCGTGACCTCGTTGTAGATCCGCTCCTGGATCAGCTGGGCGCGAATGTCGGCGCGCACCTGGCTCTCGCTCAGACCCTGCTGCTTGAGCTGCTTTTCGTACTTCGACCGGCTGCCGCCGAAGTATTGCTTGATGAGGTCCTTGAGCCGCTTGTCGACGTCCGCGTCGGTGACCTTGACGTCGAGCTCGCTCGCCTTCTGCTCGAACTGCGCGCGCTGGACGAGGAACTGCATCGCCTGGCCGCGGAGCGCCTCGTACTCCTGGGAGCCGGGCTCTGGGAATGGGCGCTTCTGAGTCTTGTAGCTGCCCTTCGCCTGCTCGATCAGCTGGTCGTACTGCGCCTTCGTGATCGTGTCGTCGCCGACGACGGCGACCGCGTTCGTCGGCACGCTCTCCTTGTCGGAGCCGCAGCCGGCGAGGACGGCGACGCCTGCGAGTGCGGCTAGAGCGAGGAGGATCGAACGGCGTGACTTCATAGAAACGGCGCCAGCAGGAGCTTTGTATCAAGCCCCTCGGCGCGCGCCGAGTGTAGCACCTTGGTTTGTTAACCCTGCGTGAATCAGGCCGCCCGCCTGGCATCGAGCAGGGCGTCGACGAGCCTGAGCGCGCCCTGGAACTCGCCGTCACGGAGCGAGACTTCGCGGTTCCCGGTCGTGTAGACAGCCGTGTCGATGCGGTCGCGCAGCTCCCGAAGCTCGCTGGATCCGAGCACAAGCGGGCCGACCGTCGCGCGGCCACCGCGGAACACGAGGTAGTCGGCGCCGACCTGCGCCAGCTTCAGCTTCGCGGCCTGGATCGCGAACAGGTTCTCCACCGGCTCGGGCAGCGGGCCGTAGCGGTCGATCGTGGCGGCCTCGAGCTCGCGCAGCTCGTCCTCCGACTCCGTGAGCGCGAGCCGCCGGTTCAGGTCGATCTTCTGCGCCTCCGAGGGGATGTACTGCGGAGGCACGTAGGCGTCGATCCGCGCATCGACCCGCACGGGGCGGGCCACGATTCGCTTCTCGCCGGCCAGCTCGGCCACAGCCTCGCCGAGCAGCTCGACGTAGAGCTCGAAGCCGAGCGCGGCGAGGTGCCCGTGCTGCTCCGCGCCGAGGAGCTCGCCCGCGCCGCGGATCTCGAGATCGCGCATCGCGATCGCGAAGCCGGCTCCGAGCTCGGTGTGGTCGGCGAGAGTCGCGAGCCGCGCCCGCGCTTCTGGGGTCAGCTCCGTGTGGTCGGGATAGAGCAGGTAGGCGTGCGCGAGCACGTCCGAGCGGCCGACGCGGCCGCGGATCTGGTAGAGCTGGGCGAGGCCGAGGGCGTCCGCCCGCTCGACGATCAGCGTGTTCGACTGCGGGATGTCGAGACCGGACTCGATGATCGTCGTCGAGACGAGCACGTCCGCGTCGCCGCGCAGGAAGCTCAGCATCCGCTGCTCGAGGTCGCGCTCGCGCATCTGGCCGTGGGCGACGATGAAGCGCAGGCCCGGGCAGAGCTCCTGCAGCTTCGTCGCGGCCTCCTCGATCGTCTCGACGCGGTTGTGCAGGTAGAACGCTTGCCCGCCGCGCGCCGCCTCGCGCTCGAGCGCGGTCTTGATCAGCTCCTCGTCGTACTCGCCGACGTACGTGCGGATCGGGCGCCGTCCCTCCGGGGGCGTCTCGATGACGGAGATATCGCGCAGGCCGGACAGCGACATGTGCAGCGTGCGCGGGATCGGCGTCGCCGTCAGAGCGAGCACGTCGACTTCGAGCCGCAGCGAGCGGAGAAGCTCCTTCTGCGCGACGCCGAAGCGCTGCTCCTCGTCGACGATGACCAGGCCGAGCTCCTTCGGGATCACGTCGCGGGAGAGGATGCGGTGCGTCCCGATGAGCACGTCGACCTTGCCCTCGGCGAAGTCGGCGAGGACCTGCTTCACGTCCGCGGGCCGGCGGAAGCGCGACACCATCTCGACGCGCACCGGGTAGTCGCGGTAGCGCTCGCGGAAGGTGTTCCAGTGCTGTTGCGCGAGCACCGTCGTCGGCACGAGCATGAGCGTCTGCTTGCCGTTGAGCGCGGCCGCGAACGCGGCTCGGACTGCGACCTCCGTCTTGCCGAAGCCGACGTCGCCGCAGACGAGGCGGTCCATCGGCCGCGGCGCCTCGAGGTCCTCCTTGACGGCCTCTATCGCCGTCCGCTGGTCGTCGGTCTCGCGGTACGGAAACGAGGTCTCCAGCCGCTCGAGCCACTCCTGCTCGAGGTCCAAGGCAACGCCGGGGGCTTGCTGCCGTTGCGCGTAGAGCCGGAGCAGCTCCCCCGCGAGCTCCCTGATGCTCGCCCGGGCGCGCGACTTGAGCAGGTGCCAGGCGCGGCCGCCGAGCTTCGAGAGCACGGGCGCCTTGCCGTCGACGCCGACGTAGCGCGAGACCTTGCCGATCTGCTCATGCGGCACGTAGAGGCGGTCGTCGCCGCGGAACGCGACGAAGAGGTAGTCCCGCGTGACGCTTGCCACCTCCCGCGTCTCGAAGCCGAGCAGCTTGCCGACGCCGTGGTCCTCGTGGACGACGTAGTCACTTGTGCGGAGCTCGGCGAACGACTGGAGCGCGCGGCCGACGGGCGCGGTGCGGCGAGAGACGCGCTTGCGGAAGACCTGTGTATCCGGCAGCAGTGCGATGCCGAGGTCTCGCCAGACGAACCCGCGGCGAGCGGGGCTGACCGCGAAGAGCGCCTCTGCCTCGTCCGGGAGCTCCTCCCCCGGCTCGAGCAGCCGCGCCTCGGCCCGGCGGAGCAAGTTCTGCGTGCGCAGCGCCTCGCCGCGGTGCGGGAAGGCGACGACGACGCGCAGGCCGGCGCGGACGAACGCGCGTAGCTCGTTCTCGGCCTCGGCCAGGCCACGGGCGGCGATCGCGGGCCGCTGCGCCTCGAACGAGAAGGGCTGGCCCGCCGGGAGCGGGTCGAGCTCGGCGGCGCCTCCGAGCGGCAGCTCCTCGATGAGCTCCTCCCGCCACACTGCCCGCACCTCGTCGGGCTGCCAGACGAGGTCGGGCCCGCCGGCCACGGGCGGCACGAGGTCGTCCGGGATCGACGGTGCTTCGCCGTCGCCGTCGTCGGCTAGCGTCAGCTCGACCAGGTCGCGCCTTCGCTCCATTGCGGGGTAGACGGCAGCCCCATCGACGGGGTGCAAGGTCCGCTGCGTGAACGGAGAGAAGGCCCGGATGCCCTCGATTTCGTCGCCGAAGAGCTCGATGCGCAGCGGCTCCCGCCCGGTCGTCGGGAAAACATCGACGATGCCGCCCCGGACCGCGAACTGCCCGCGCTCTTCGACCTGGTCGACGCGCTCGTAGCCGGCGAGGGCGAGGTTCTCCGCGAGGCCCTCCGTGCCGGGCTCGTCGCCCGCGGACAGCCGGATCGGTTCGGGGCGAACATCGGGGGGCGGCATCCCCTCGGCGAGCGCGGCCGCCGATGCGCACACGAGCCCGCCGGCGGCGAGCACGTCGAGTGCCCGGGCCCGCTCGCCGACGAGGTGCGGCGGCGGCTCGAGCCCGGAGTCCCAGCGCACGCCCCGGCTCGGCAGGAGCGCGACGCGGTCCTCGCCGAGGAACCAGCCCGCCGCCTCGGCGGCGTCGCGGGCGTCGGCGTCCTCGGGGAGCAGCGCGAGCAGCGGCCGGCCAAGTGTCTGGTACAGCGCCGCGAGCAGAAGCGGCAGCGCCGGCTCCGACACGCGGGCACGTGCGGGAATCGCCTCGGCGAAGGCGCGCAGGCGGTCGCTCTCGGCCAGCTCGCGGACGAGCGGCTCGAGGACTGAAGGCTGTGCCGTGGGTCGGTCCATGACGAGCGACGGAACTCGCGTTCCGCGGGGTCAATGGTACGCGCGGCTAGCCGAAGGCCGGCGGAAAGACGACCCGCCCGCGGATGGTGTGGTCGTACGTACGGAGGGGCACGGCCATGAACGCCTCGTCGGGGATCTCGGCGCTCGGCGGGACGAGGCCGAGCTCCGAGGCTCGGCGGAAGCCGAAGCGCGGGTAGTAGGTCGGATGACCGAGCACGAGGACGAGCGGCTCCCCGAGCTCGTCCGCCGCCGCAAGGGCGGCGTGCGCGAGAGCCGAACCGATGCCCTGCCGTTGGTGGGCGGGATGAACCGCCATCGGCGCGAGCTCGAGCAGGCGCCGCGGGCTCCCCTCGAGGCGCACGTAGCTCAGCATCGTGTGCCCGACGACGCGTCCCGCCAGCTCCGCGACGAACGACAACTCGGGCACGTAGCCGCCCGACCGGCGGATCTCGTCGATCATGCGCGCCTCTTCGGGCTTGCCGAACGCCGCCTCGACGACGGCCGCGATCGCGTCGAAGTCCTCCGGGCGCTCCTCACGGACGATCGCCGCGCCGAGCCCGGACGGCTCCATCGCCTAGAGCCGCTCGACGAAGATCTGGTCCTCGGGCTCGTCCCGCGCCGTAACGGCCGGCGGCTCGACGTAGGCCCGCGCCTGCAGGCCGAACAGCTCCGCGTACAGCCCGTCGGCGGACATCAGCTCGTCGTGGGAGCCCTCCTCGACGAGGCGTCCCTCGTGCAGCACGTAGATCCGGTCGGCCGAGCGCACGCTCGAGAAGCGGTGCGAGATGAGCACGACCGAGCGGCCCTCGAGCAGCTCGCGCATCCGCTCGAACAGACGGCTCTCGGCGCGCGCGTCGAGAGCAGCCGTCGGCTCGTCGAGGATGACGAACGGTGCGTCGCGGAAGAACGCGCGCGCGAGCGCGATGCGCTGCCATTGCCCGATGGAGAGGTCGTAGCCGCCGGCGAACTCGCGGCCGAGCATCGTCTCGTAGCCCTCGGGCAGCGACGCCAGAAAGTCGTGCGCGTCGGCGCGGCGTGCGGCCTCGACGATGTCGTCGAACACATCGACGCGCTCGTGCCGCCCGAGGCCCACGTTCTCGCGCGCGGGGAGCAGGTAGCGCTCGAAGTCCTGGAAGATGACGGCGACCGAGCGGCGCAGCTCGTCGGCGTCCACGTCGGCCAGGTCGGTCTCGTCCCAGCGGATCCGGCCGCGCTCCGGCCGGTAGAGGCCGGCGAGCATCTTCGCGAGCGTTGTCTTCCCCGAGCCGTTCTCGCCGACGAGCGCGACCACCTCCCCGCGTTTGATCTCGAGCGAGACGCCGTCCACGGCCGGAAACGCGGACTCGGGGTACGTGAACGAGACGTTCTCGGCGCGTAGGGTCTCGAAGCGTGTCGGTGCCGGCCTGGCGGGAGCAGCGTCGACCGCAGGCTCGAGCTCGAGGAACGACGAGTAGTCGCGGATGAAGAGCGTCGCCTCGTACAGCGAGGTCGCGCTCATGTGCAAGCCGTTCAGCTGCGAGGCGAGCTGGTAGAGGCCGAAGACCGCCGCGCCGGTGGCCGCGAGGCTCATGCGGTCCGAGACGTAGAGGTACGAGAGCATGGCGATCGTCCCGACGGTGACTCCCGAGGAGGCGAGTGAGCCGAGCAGCGAGCGCCCGGTCCGCCGGCGCGCGAGCGCCCGCAGCTCAGCGATGCGCTCGTCGTAAAGCCGGTCGTAGCGGCCGCGCAGGAAGCGGGCGAGGTTGAACGCGCGCACCTCCTTGGCGGGGTTGCGGCCCATGAGCACGTTCTGCAGGTAGTTCCGCTGCCGTTCGTTCGGCGTCATCCCGCGCGTGAAGTGGTAGAGGTCGCGCGTGTTCAACGAGGCGACGATCCACAGCGGCAGATAGCCGATCGCGACGAACGGGAGCAGCAGCGGCTGGAGCGCGGCGAGGGCGAGGACGATGCTGACCGCCGCGACCGAGGCGCCGATGATTCCCAGCAGGCCGTTGACCGTTTGCAGCGCACGGAACTGACCCTGCGCACGAGCCCGCTGCAACCGGTCGTAGAACTCGGGCGACTCGAAGGCCAGCAGGTCGATGCGGGTCGAGACGTCCATGACGCGGTCGACGGCCTTCCGGCCGACGAGCTCGCCGAGCACGCGGCCCTGCTCATTCTGGATCGCCTGGGCGAGATCGAGCGCCACGGTCACGGCGACGAGAGCGGCGAGCACGGGCACGAGATCGGCGAACTCGACCGTCCCGCCCGGCGCGAGCACCGTCTCGAAGACCCGCTTGGCGACGAAGAGCTGCACCGCGATGCCTACCGCCGCCGCGAGCTGCAGCGCCGAGGTGAGCAGGAACGTGTTCCGACCCGACGACCAGACGAGCTTGATCGAGTCGAGGAGCAGCTTCGGCAGGTCGCGCCACGTCCCCTGCGACCCCTCCGGGTGCATGACTTCCCACCACGTGCGCCCGCGCCGCGGAGACGGAGCGGTTCCGTCACCGTCGCGTCGGGCGATCATGTTCATGCGCCTAGTTGTAGCGAGACTGCGCTGCCTCGAGCCCGTCCCGGGCGAGTGCCTCGACCGCGTCGGCCGCGCGCGAGACGAGCGCGTCGACGTCCACCTCGGGCTCGAACTCGGAGAGCACGTAGTCCGCCACCGGCCGCGGGTCGCCGCGTTCGGGGCGCCCGACCCCGATCCGCAGCCGCAGGAAGTCCTGCGTGCCGAGCCCGGCTGCGATCGAGCGCAGGCCGTTGTGCCCGGCGAGGCCGCCGCCGAGCCGCGCCTGCAGTCGTCCAGTCGCGAGATCGACGTCGTCGTGGACGACGAGCAGGTCGCCCGGGTCGGCCTTGAAGAATTTCCGCGCGGCCGCCACGGACTTCCCCGAGACGTTCATGTACGTCTCCGGCTTCAGCAGCGCGACGCGGAGGCCGTCGAGCCGCATCTCGGCCAGTTGCCCGTTGAACTTCGAGCGGAACGAGCCGTCGTGCCTGCGCGCAAGCTCGTCGGCGACGAGGAAGCCGATGTTGTGCCGCGTGCGCTCGTACCCGCGACCGGGGTTACCGAGACCCGCGACGAGCAGGTCGAGCGTCGAGGCGCGCTCGCCTCGACGAAAAAAGCGCATCTATTCCTCTTGAGCCTGCTGCTCTTCGCCGCCGGCTTCGGCTTCGCCCTCGGCAGGAGCCTCGCCCTCGGGAGCCTCCTCGCCCTCGGGGACCTCGCCCTCGGGCAGCTCGCCCTCCTCGAGCTCCTCTTCCTCGGGCTCGGGCTCGATGATCAGCGTCGGCGGCGTCACCGTTGCGAGCACCGTCTCCTCAGGATCGTCGAGGTACGTGACACCCTCCATCGGCGGCAGGTCGACGAGCCGGAGCGTGTCGTTGATGGCCATGCCGCTGACGTCGAGCTCGAGGTGGTCCGGAATCTCGAGCGGCAGCGCCTCGAGCCTGATGTCGCGCGAAACCTGGGAGAGCACGCCGCCCTCCTTGACGCCGGCAGGCTCGCCGATCAGCTCCACGGCCACCGTGGCCTGGATCGGCTGGTCGAGCCGCACCTCGTGTAGGTCGATGTGCGCGAGTCGCCCGCTCGGCACCTCCTGCTGGTAGTCCTTGAGGACGGACGGATGCGTCGTCTTCTGGCCGTCGAGGACGACGTCGAGGATCGCGTGCAGGCCGCTGTCGCCGGAGAGGGCCCGCCGCAGCTCGCTCTCGCGAACGAAGAACGGGTGCGGCGTCTTGCCGCGCCCGTAGAGGACGCCGGGGATGAGCCCCTGCTTGCGCAGGCGGCGTGCGTCGGCGGAGCCGCGACCTTCGCGCTCCTTGACCTCGAGCTTCATGCGTTCACCGGCCATGTCGGCGGCGAAGTGTAGCCAGAGGAAGTCGTTACTTCTTGATGTGGAGGTCGATCCCGAGCAGCACGAGCGGCCAGAGCAGCACGGCGAGAAGCGCCGAGAGCAGGAGCCGCAGGGTGTTCAGCTTCTCGAAGTACTCGTGCGTGGCCGCGACCGCGACGCCGATGATCAGGTAGACGAGACCCAGGAAGCTTGGTCGGAACATGGCGTACAGGTTTCCGCTTGGCCGGCACTGAAACCCGCGCGAAATGTCGATCGCGGCCGCGCGCGTTCGTCCTTCATGCGTAAGGCTCGAATTCGAACGAGGAGAGGAGCGACCATGAAATACCTGCTGCTGGTGTGCTGGGACGCCGAGCGGATGAACGCACAGGACGAGCCCGACCCGAGCGAGACCCAGGACGGTGACGAGGAGCCCTTCCCCTGGGTGGGCGACCTGCGGGCGCAGGGCATCTGGCAGATCGGCGATCAGCTGGCGCCGCCGCGCCGGGCCCGCTCGGTGCGTGTCCGCGAGGGGAAGACGATGGTGACCGACGGGCCCTTCACCGAGACCAAGGAGGCGATCGGCGGCTTCGACCTGCTCGAGTGCGGCAGTCTCGAGGAAGCGGTCGAGATCGCGGCCACGCACCCGATGGCCGAGGCCGGGACGATCGAGGTCCGGCCCCTCTGGGGGAATTAGCGGGAGAGCTGATTCTCGCCGCCGAAGTGCCGAGAAGGGATCAGCGTCCCCCGCTCTGCGGCTGAACGAGGGGCGTGCCCACGGCCGAGGCGGCGACCAGCTTCCTGCCGCACGGGCCCTGCACGAAGATCTCGGTCACGGTCGAGCCTTTCCGCCTCGACGTCTTGATCAATCTCGAGCTCGAGCGGTTGACGAATTCGTCGGGCAACCGGCCGGGGAAGAGATTGACGAGCGTCTTGGCTTTCAGGCGTGCTTGCTC
>JBKPFD010000237.1:0-2352 GCA_046729155.1 Actinomycetota bacterium | reverse complement strand
GTTCGCTCCGACGAGTGCGACGTCGCCGTCGGCTCTCGATTCGTCTCGGGGGACGGCTACCAGCCGTATCGCTACCGCCCGAGCGCCGCGCGCAGGCTCGGCACCGCGGCCCTGCGCCGCGGCATGCGGCTGACCCTGCGGCGGCCGTTTGCCGACGCGACCAGCGGCCTCTACGCGGTCAATGCTAAGGCGCTGCCGCTGCTCGCGGAGCCGTTCGAGACCGAGGCGCCCGAGGTCGAGGCCCTGATCCGTATCGTCGACGCAGGACTCCGGCTCGAGGAGGTGCCCGTCGACATGGCGGCTCGGGCGAGCGGAGAGTCGAAGCTGCGCGGGAGCAAGGCCGTGAAGGTCGTCCTGACCGTGATCGGAGCGCTCGTCGCCGCGAAGCTGGTTCAATCGAGGCGGTCGTAGTGGCTGATGCAGCGACGGAATTCTTTGCCGAGCTCGCGAAGCGGGGGCACGAGCCGCTGCTCGGGAAAGTGACGGGCACGCTGCGGATCGAGCTCGTCGAGGGCGACGAGACCGAGCGTTGGCTGATCGCGGTCGATCGGGGAGACGTCACGGTGTCACGAAAGAACACCCGCGCCGACTGCAGGCTGCGTACGAGCAAGGCGTCGTTCGAAGGCATGGCCCGCGGTGAGGTCAATGCAACGGCCGCGTACCTGCGCGGCGATATGGTCGCCGAGGGCAACTGGGAGGTCCTTGTGCTCTTCCAGAGTCTTTTCCCGGGCCCGCCCGCTTCGCAGGCGAGGAGTGGATCGTGAGCGACGGCGTCGTCAAGATCCTCGACGGGAACACGTTCGTCGTCAGTGACGAGCGCGGCGACATCGAGGCGTCGCTGACCGATCCCACCGGCCTCTTCTCGTTCGACACGCGCTTCCTCTCGAAGTGGGTGCTTACCCTGAACGGACAGCGGCTGACCGCGCTCTCCACCGACGACCTGCAGTACTTCGAGACGCGCTTCTTCCTCGTGCCGGGCACGGGAACCGTCTACGTGGATTCGCAGGTGTCGGTGATCCGGCGGCGCGCGGTCGGTGACGGCTTCCACGAGGAGCTGACGATCCTCAACCACGACGACGAGCCGCTCGACCTGACGGTCCGGGTCGACGCCGGCTCGGACTTCGCCGACCTGTTCGAGGTCAAGGACGCGCTCGAGAAGAAGGGCAGCTACGCGGCGCACGTGGAGGACGGACGCCTGACCCTGTCGTACACCCGCGGGACCTTCGGCCGGCAGACGGCGATCACGACGAGCGCTCCGGCGAAGCTCGACGAAGACGGCCTCACCTTCACCGTCCGCATCGATCCTCACGGCAGCTGGACGACGGACCTCGACGTGACGACGAGGATCGGCACGGGCGAGGCCCGCGAGGTCCCGAAGTTCGCGTCGAGAAGCGGCCGCGAGACGATGGAGGCGAACCTGCGGCGCTGGGTCCGAAACGCCCCACGTCTCGAGTGCGACTGGGAGCCGCTGCGCACGACCTACCGGCGCAGCCTCGTCGACCTCGCGGCGCTCAGGTTCAGTCCGCCGATCGCCGGCGGGCGCAGCCTCCCGGCCGCCGGTCTGCCGTGGTTCATGACGATGTTCGGCCGCGACAGCATCTTCACCAGCCTGCAGGCGCTGCCCTTCGCACCCGAGCTGGCCGCCACCACCTTGCTGGCGCTGGGCGAATGGCAGGGCACGCGCGTCGACGACTTCCGCGACGAGGATCCGGGCCGGATCCTCCACGAGATGCGGTACGGAGAGCTGCCCGCGTTCGAGGAGCGGCCGCATTCGCCCTACTTCGGCACCGCCGACGCCACACCGCTCTACGTCGTGCTGCTCGACGAGTACGAGCTCTGGACCGGCGACCGAAAGCTCATCCGCGACCTCGAGCACGAGGCTCGCGCCGCGCTGAAGTGGATCGACGAGTACGCCGACCTGATGGGCAACGGCTACGTCTCCTACGAGCGGCGAAACGAGGAGACCGGGCTCGAGAACCAGTGCTGGAAGGACTCGTGGGACTCGATCTCGTACCGCGACGGCAGGCTGCCGGGCTTCCCGCGCGCGACCTGCGAGCTCCAGGGCTACGCCTACGACGCCAAGCTGCGCGGCGCCCGGCTCGCACGTCTTGTCTGGAAGGACCCGGCGCTCGCGGATGAGCTGGAGAAGCAGGCGGCCGACCTCAAGCGCCGTTTCAACCGGGACTACTGGGTCGAGGACGGCGAGTACTTCGCGCTCGCGATCGACACGGACGGCAACCCGGTCGACGCGCTCGCGTCCAACATCGGCCATCTGCTCTGGAGCGGCATCGTCGACAAGTCCAAGGCCGACGCGGTCGCGGGCCACCTGCTGGGTCCCCGGCTGTTCTCCGG
>JBKPFD010000236.1:0-3633 GCA_046729155.1 Actinomycetota bacterium | reverse complement strand
CGGGGGGGGCCCCGCCACCCGGGTGGGCCGGGGTGTTTGGTGTCGGGGGGGCCCGGGGGGTACCAGGGGGTCCCCCCGTGTCTGAGAAAGGAGAGCTGCCGGGAGCCTCGTAAACCGAAGGCGTGGGCCTACGTGCGCCGCAGCTCTACTCTGCCCTGCGCGGGTTCTGCCTCGGCGCGTTCGCCTTCTGCACGAGAGACCTCGAGTCCGGCGCCGACCTTCCCTTCGCGTTCGACGAGCACCCCTCGCGCAGCGGCCCCGCCCTGTACGAGTACCGGCCGCTCGTCCGCGACTACGTCGAGGCTCGGGCCGGCCGCCTGTTCGCCCTGACCGACACGGCCATCGCGCTCGAGGAGCTCAGGCGCGAGCCGGCCGCAGCGATCTTCGCGCGCGCGCACGCGGGTGCACGCATGGGCGCGGACCAGGCCCTCTTCCGCGCCGTCCTGCTCCCGCTCGCCGCGGACACGGCCGAGGCCTGCGGCGGGTTCGACTGGGACGACTCGGCGTTCGACCGCGCCTACGCGGCCCTCGAGCAGACGCTGTTCGGCGACGAGCGCCGGTACGCGGCCGTGGCGCCGCTCGTCGGCCTGGAGGTGGGCGGCGCGATCGACCTCGGCGGTGGCATCCGCGTCCGACGCGCCGCGGACAATGAGCTGCGGGCGAGCTGGCCGGACGGGGCCCGTCTCGCGCCGCCCGACTTCGGCCGCGAGACCGACCGGATGTGCGTCCTCGAGCTCGAGCAGCCCTTGCCGGCAGGAGGCGTGACGGCGCCGGACGCGCCCGGCGAGCTCGCCGACGCCATCACGGCACTCCGCCTCGCGACCGCGGGGCCGATCGCCGCCGGCCCGGTCATCTTCGAGCGGCTCGACTGGCGGCCGTACGGGATCAGGCCCGTGCTGCCGATCGCGGCGACGCCCCCGCCGGGGCCGCCGACGAGGCTCGACTCCTTCCGCGGCGAGCTCGCCCGCGCCTTGCGGGAGCGGCTGCTGCGCGCTGACGCCGACCCCGAGCTCGCGGAGGCGCTCGACCGCTGGGAGCTGTCCCTGTTCCAGGCCGACCCCTTCCGCTCCGAGCAGCTGCGGGCTGCGCTCGAGTCGCTTCTCGGCCGCGGCGACGGGCTCTGGGCCGCGTCGGTGCGCGCCTCCGTTCTCCTCGGCGACACGGCGCGCGAGCGCGGGGAGCACCTGAACGCCTTGCGCGGGCTGGAGTCGGCGCGGGCCGACCCGCGCGCGGCCGAAACGGTGCGGCGCGCTGTCGTCGAGACCGTGACGCACGGCGAACGGCAGCGCCTGATCGCGGCGCTCGACGAGTCCCTGCTCGGCGTGCGTCCGCGTCCGTCGGGCACGTCGGCGGTGCAAATTGCTGCCATTGGGGTCGGCTAACGGCAGACGGATCGACCGGTCATTTCAGACGGACGCCGGGCGGAGCCCGGCGTCCTGGAGGCAGCATCGCAAGCGGAGCCACTGCGCAAGCTGACACGAAGCCGGCACGAGCACGGCACCGTCCGGCGGCTAGCGTGGAGGCGGTGGAACAGGCGCGCGCAGTCCTGGAACGGCTGGAGCGGATCGAGGCGCTCCGCCGCGAGGAGGCGCCAGCGGGCGTGCTGCTGGACGAGGTGCGGGCGCTGCTCTCGGAAGCCGAAGCCTGGGCGCAGGCCGACCGGGCGGACGGCCGCGCTGCTGCCGCGCTCGACCGCTGCCGCGAGGCGCTGGCAGCCGGCGAAGAAGCCGCGCGGCCGGCCCTCACTGCCCGGTAGCGCGGAAAACCCCTCGAAATCTGGAAGATTCCTGTTCCTCGGCAGGAATTTCCTGCACAATGGTGGCGTGCAGGACTGTATTCCGGCCGGTCGAAAACT
The DNA here is from genome assembly GCA_046729155.1 of Actinomycetota bacterium. Classification (GTDB taxonomy): domain Bacteria; phylum Actinomycetota; class Thermoleophilia; order Gaiellales; family Gaiellaceae; genus VAXT01. Next base: position 1,778 of record JBKPFD010000236.1, on the reverse strand, counting down.
GGAGCACTAATGGGGCTGACACGCCTTCTTTCGCGCCCGCGCGAGCGGGCGCAGGAGTCTGAGGACGACAAGCCGAGGGTCGCGGACGATGTGCCAAAGCCCGAGGACGAAGAGCCGAAGACCGCGACCGTCCTCGCCTTCGCCAACCAGAAGGGCGGCGTGGCGAAGACGACATCGACGCTGAACCTGGCCGCCGCGCTCGCCGAGCAGGGCTTCAAGGTGCTCTGCGTCGACATGGATCCGCAGGGGAACCTGACCATGAGCCAGGGCCTCAACCCGGACTCGATCGACCGTTCGATGTTCGACGTCCTCGTCCACCGGCTCCCGATCGACCACGTCATCCACCAGACCGAGGTGGACCTGGCCGTCTCGTCGATCGACCTCGCGGGCGCGGAGCTCGCGCTCTCGAGCATGATCGGCCGCGAGCGCGCGCTCGAGAAGGCGATCATCGTCGCGAAGAACGACTACGACTACATCCTCATCGACACGCCGCCGTCGCTCGGGCTCCTCACCATCAACGCGCTCGTCGCGGCCGACGGGGTCATCGTCCCGGTGCAATGCGAATACCTCTCGCTGCGCGGGCTCGTCCAGCTCGAGAACACGATGGCGATGATCCGCGAGAACCTGAACCCGAACGTCCAGATCGTCGGCATCCTCCCGACGATGTACGACCGCCGCACTCTGCACGCGCGGGAGGCCGTCGAGATCCTCGAGGAGAACTTCGGCGAGCTCGTCTTCAAGACGAAGATCAAGAAGACGATCCGCTACGCGGAGGCGCCTGTGAAAGGCTCGTCCGTGCTCAAGTACGACCCGAGCGGCAACGCCGCCGAGGCCTACCGCCAACTCGCGAAGGAGGTTCTCAATGGCGCGAAAGCGCGCCAGCATGCGTGAGGGCCCGCTCGCGGAGCGCTTCCGGGCGACGGAGGCCGCGCAGCGGCAGCAGTCCGGCCAGGAGGAAGCGAAGGCAGCCGAGCCGCTCGAGGAGACCGTCGAGCACGCGCCTCCGTTCGAGGAGGTCGCTGCCCCCGAGCCGGAGCCGGCTCCCGAGCCCGAGCCCGGACGGCCGGACCTGCGCCCGGTCGAGACACCGCGCTACGAGTCGCTGCCCGAGCCCGCGCCGCGGCTGCACCGAGCACCGCGCGCAGAGCCTGGCGCGTACCTCGCGGTCATCCGCGTCGTCGGCGTCGGCGGCGCCGGCCTCAACGCGATCAACCGCATGATCGACGCGGGCATCTCCGACGTGGAGTTCGTCGCGGTCAACACGGATATCCAGCAGCTCGCCCTCGCGGACGCGCCCGTGAAGATCCACATCGGGCGCGAGCTGACGCAAGGGCTCGGGTCGGGCGCCTCGATGGAGCTTGGCCGGCAGGCGGCCGAGGAGGCCTATGACCAGATCAAGCGCGCGCTGCGCGGCTCGGACATGGTCTTCGTGACCGCCGGTGAGGGCGGCGGCACCGGCTCGGGCGCCGCACCGGTCGTCGCACGCATCGCCCGCGAGGTCGGCGCGCTGACGGTCGGCATCGTCACACTGCCGTTCCACTTCGAGGGCACGAAGCGGCGCGGGCAGGCGGAGACCGGGGTCGAGGAGCTGCGCGGCAACTGCGACACCGTGATCGTGATCCCGAACGACCGGCTGCTCGAGGTGCTCGACCGCTCGACGTCGATGCTCGACGCCTTCCGTATCGCGGACGACGTCCTCCGCCAGGGCGTCCAGGGCATCACCGACCTGATCACGATGCCGGGCCTGATCAACCTCGACTTCGCAGACGTGAAGACGA
>JBKPFD010000235.1:0-7051 GCA_046729155.1 Actinomycetota bacterium | reverse complement strand
TGGCGTAGTTCCAGAGCTTGAGCTCATCGACGGCGAACGTGTTCGCGCATGTGTCGTTACAGCCGGCGACGTCGGCGAAGCACGCACCGGCGGGCCGTGCCGAAACGCGTCTCCCGCACGGAGTCGTACCCCAATCCGTTGCCCTCGACGCTGCGACGACCTTGCCGCTCACGTATAGGCGAACCGCGTCCTTGGTGCCGGCGATCCCCCGGCGGTCCCAGACCCCGGCGACGTGGATCCAGCGGCCGTTCAGCCGCGGGATCCGGTAGCCCCTGCCGCCGTCGACTAACGAGCGAACTGCCACCACGTGAGCCAGCTTGAACGGCGGGGGCTCTTCGCCGAAAAAGACTTCGAAGTGCAGGCGTGGATCGCCTGAATCGCGGCGATCTTGGCTGAAGAGCATGGCCTCATCGGCCCCGGTCAGGCTGTAAGGCCCCCCGAAGATGCGATGCGGGTTGTCTTTGAACGGCACCGAATTACCGCGCTGCCGGTACCAGACCTCGATCGCTCCGTGCTCCGGGTTCAGGATTGACCTGCGCAGGACCGCAGTGTGCACGCGGGCCCCTGGGAAGTACGGCCCACCGCCAACCGTGGCCGCATTGCCAAGGACGCCGTGGACGTAGCGGAGCTTCCCGCGCACGTCGGTAGAGCAGTGCCCACCGAAGGCAGGCGTCGTCCGATCGCGACAATCGAAGTACGCCAGGTTCGGCCCGAAGAAACTGTGCCTCACTTGCTGCGAGCTTCCGAGCCGGTTCCACAGCAGAAGCCCGCGGGCACTGCCAACGAGCTTGGGTCCGTCGCTGATGACGAGATCGATCCCGCTGCCCTCGGGGAGCGTGGTTCCGATTCTCGGCCGCTCCGAGCTGACATTGTCCTTCTCGACGCGGTCCGAGTAGGCGCGCGAGACCGCGCCGACCCGGCAATGGGCCTCTTCGATCGACTGGGTCGCTGACGTCAGGGTTTTACCGATGACGTCCGGCGCCGTGCAAAAGACGGTAGTGCTGGCGAGGAGGACGGAGACTGTGTCGGCATCGAGATTCGCCGTCGTCAGGTCCAGCATCCCGTCGGCGTTCAGGTCGCTAGCTGTCAGTGCTACGGGGCGGCGCCCCGTTGCGTAGTCGCGCCTGGTGGGGAGGTTCCCAGCGCCTTGATTGAAAAGCACAGAGACCGTACTCGCCTCAGCGTTTCCCGTCACAACATCTAGCGCGGCGTCGCCGTCGAGGTCGCTGATCGCCATCGGCCGAGGGTCGCCTCCGGCTCGATAGTCGTTCCTGCCCCGGAAGCGGCCGTCGCCTTCATTCAGCAGGACCGAAACAGTGTTCGCGTCGAGGTTCGCCGTCGCAAGGTCGGGTTTGCCGTCGCCGCTGAGGTCGCCTGTCGCGACGGCCATCGGGCCGCGCCCGACTGAGTAGTCGCGTCGAGTCTGGTAAGTGCCGTTGCCACGGTTGAGCAGTACGGAAACGGTGCCCCCCTCCACGTTCGCCGTTACGAGGTCTGGCTTCGCGTCGCCATTCAGATCACCGAGCCGGACCGATACCGGCTCGAGCCCGGTCTGGTAGTTGCGCGCTCCTTGCAAGCGGCCGTCTCTCGGCCCAGAAGCACGGAGACCGTTGACGTGCGACTGGCCGCGACGACATCTGGTCGCCCTTCCCCGCTCACGTCGCCGATTACGACCGCGACTGGGCCCAAAACTTCGTAGTTGCGCCGGGCGCGGAAAGTCCCGTCACCGCTGTTCAGCAGGACCGACAGGGCGTTCGAATCCTGGTTTGCCGCTACGAGATCCGGCTTACCATCGGCGTTCAGGTCGCCGATTGCGACCGAGCGCACGTCTCCTCCGGCTCGATAGTCGTGCCTGCGCTGAAAGGTGCCGTCACCTCGGTTCAGAAGCACCGAGATCGTTTGTGAATACATGTTCGCAGCGACGACGTCCGGACTGCCATCGATGTTCACGTCACCGGTAGTCACCGACACAGGCCCGTTTCCTGCTGCGTAATTGATCAGAGGCGCGAAATGAGATGACCCCGCGCTCGACGCCTCGAGAGATGTCGGCCGCGCTGCCGTCGCTCCCAGGAGAGCTGCGGCCGCAAAGGACATGATTAGGAGGATTTCGCGAAGGCGCATGGTCAGCGGCGTCCACGGCTGACGACGAGGTTGACCTTGCCGCCCTTCGCCAGCACCGTCCCGGCCTTCGGATTCTGTGAGATGACGCGGCCGCCCTCGACGGTCCTCGAGACTTCGGTCTCTGAAAGCCATCGTGTCCTTCGCTCTGTTGCTGTTCTCGAACATAGTCCGGTCGGTCCTGGATGGGAAGGTCTCCGCCTAGGGCCGGTACTGCTGCTCGACCGAGCAGGCCGTGTCGATGTGGACGCGCAGCCAGACACCGCTCTCGAGAGGCTCGAACAGCTCGACCGGCTCCTCGCCCTTGACGAGCTGTGCGAGCTGGGCGACCGAGATCGCCTTCGATGCGAAGCCTGCGCTGTCGAGAGCGCCGCCTTTGGCCAGGACGGTGACGTGCGCGGTCGGTGGAACGAGGTACGTGAGCAGACGGTGGCCCTCTTCGACGACGTAGTTGTCGTTCGGGACCGGCTGACCCGGCTCCACGGCTCCGTCTTCGGCGGCAGCCCTGTTCGCAGTCTCGCCGCTCAGGAACCACGCCGGATCGAACCTCAGCAGGTAGTGGTCGCCGTTCGACGTCATGGACTTGATGTGGCCGAACACCGCGTTCCCCTCGCAGGCCTTTGCCGCCGGCTTTGACGGCTCGGCCGCAGCCGCGGGCCCTGCCTCGTCGGTCAAGAGCCGCGACAACCCGAATGCGGCTCCTGCGAGAATTGCCACCGCGAGGATCGCGAGCGATGGTCTCAGGATCTTCCTCTTCGGCGCTTCGCTTTCGTGTCGAATGTGAGTCATGGTTCCTCCGTTCATGGACGTAGCCTTTGGTTCTTCGAGTGTGAGCGCGAGGACGACGCCGATCCATGGCAGCGCGATGGGCGATCGATGGAATTTCGCTCGTGGCTAGTCCGGCGCAGCTGGTCGTCACCGGGATCGAAGGGACCGAGGCCGCGACCGTCGATCTGACTGGCGAGCGAGTGACGGTCGGCCGCCTGAGCGAAGCCAACGACGTCGCGCTCGCACCCGACCCGGAACGCCTGGTCACCCGCGAGGCCCACTGCAGCTTCGAGCGAGAAGGCACGCGGTGGTTCATCGTGGACGGCGGCAGCGTCAACGGGACCTTCTTGCGGCGCGGCTCCCAACTGCACCGCGTCGTCGAGCGCACTGCGCTCCACGACGGCGACGTCGTCTGCGTGCTCGCGTCGCTGACGGACAGTGGCGAGAAACGGTTCTTCGAGCTGCAATTCCTCTCGAGCCCGGACTCCCAGGCGACACGCCCGGTCGCGGAGCAGATGCGCGAGTGCCTCGAGTACGACCCCGACGAGGCTCGGCTCCTCCTCGTCCGGGACGGCCAGAAGCACGAGCTCCAGATCCGCGCCCAGGCGCACCGGCTCGTCCGCTACATGGTCGAGCGAAACGTGGCCATCGGCGGCACGCCCGCGCTCTGCACCCACGACGAGCTCATGGAAGCCGTCTGGGCCGACGAACCGATGCACACGCGAGTCGAGCTGGCGAAGCTTTTCTGGGAGCTGCGCAAGAAGCTCGAGCCCTTCGACGCGGAGCACCTGATCGAGAACGAGCGCCGGCTCGGTTACCGGCTCCGAACGTGCCCGCCCACGCGTGACTGACCTGCGCCCTCCGGGCATCGGCGAGACATTCGGCGACTACAGGATCGACGCGCTGCTGGGACGCGGCGGCATGGGCACCGTCTATGTGGCGACACAGGAACGCCTCGCGCGGAGGGTCGCGCTCAAGGTGATCGCCTCGGAGCTCGCGCTCGACGCGGCCTTCCGCGAGCGGTTCCTCCGAGAGGCGCAGCTCGCGGCCTCGCTCGACCACCCGCACGTGATCCCGATCTACGACACCGGCGAAGTGGACGGCGTCCTCTACCTCGCGATGCGCTACGTCGACGGACCGACGGCCCAGAGCGTGATCAGGGAACGCGGCGCATTGTCGGCGCCCGACACCCTCCGGCTCGCTGAACAGGTCGCGGGCGCACTCGACGCCGCACACCGGGCCGGGCTCGTCCACCGCGACGTCAAGCCGGCGAACATCCTCCTCGCCGAGGACGCCCAGCACGCCTACCTCTGCGACTTCGGCCTCGCGAAGCGCACGAGCTCGAAGGGTGCGACGCAGACGGGCTCGTTCTTCGGCACGGTGGACTACTGCGCGCCCGAGCAGATCCAGGGGCAAACCGTCGACGGGCGGGCGGACGTCTACTCGCTCGGCTGCGTCCTGTACCACTGTCTCGCCGGCCAGGCTCCTTTCGTGCGGGACACCGAGTTCGCCGTTCTCCAGGCACATCTCTCCCACCCGCCCCCCGCTCTGGCGAGTGCGCGACCGGACCTGCCTCGTGCCGTCGACCAGGTGATCCGGCGCGCGCTCGCGAAGGCGCCCGACGACCGCTACCCGACGGCCGGGGCGGTGGCCAGGGCGCTGGTAGTCGCCCTCGGCGCAGCAGCGGACAGGGACGAGGCAACGCGCGTGGCGCGGCCGGCGGAGACCCGGGTGGCGCCTCGCGTGACGCGAATCACCCGTCGGCACCTCCTTTGGGCCGCGGCGTCTGTCGCGGTGATCGCGGTGGCGGCGGCCCTGGCGGCGATCGTCGCCACCCGCGGTTCAGGCGGCGAGGCCGACGCAAAGCTGAGGCCATTCGTCGACCGGATCGAGAACGTCCTCACGCAGTCCGCGGCAGGGCGCCGCGAGATCGGCTCGGCGCTGAGCGGCGGCCTGCGCTGCAGGATCCCGGCCCGAGAGGCCGGCCTGCGCATCGACAGCGTCGCGGACAATCGTCAGAGCATCCTCCAGCAGCTGGGGACGCTGCAGGCGCCGACCGAGCAGACGGATGACATGCTGACGCTGCTCCAGCAGGCATTGCAGCAGTCGATCGAGGCCGACCGCCACTACCGGGACGCGTTCTTCTCCGCCGGGAAGGGCTGCCCGGCCGCATCGAATCCGGACTTCGCCCTCGCCGGCCGCTCGGACGCTCGGGCGACGGCCGCCAAGCAGCGCTTCGTCACCGCGTTCGATCCGATCGCCGCGCGCCTCGGCCGGCGCACGTGGAGGGCTGCGGAGATCTAGGCCCGCGCCTCCACGGGCTCAGTCGCCGCTCGGCTGTGGCGTCTGGAGGAAGAGGTACACCGCAGCGGCGGCGGCGACCATCAGTTTGCGCAGGACGAGATCGGCGTGGCCCTCGATCAGGAGCAGGTGGCTCCGCGGCTCGTTCGTCAGGTCGAGCCGCTTGAGCCAGCGGGAGACGACACTCCGCGACCCGGGCGCCTCCGACTCGAACGCGAGTCGCTCCGGATCGACGATCCTGGCCACCGGCAGCCCGTGCGCGTCGGCGATGCGGAAATCGACCCCGTACATGCGAGCAACTCTCGACACGGCGCCGACGGGCCGCCCGACGGCGTCTCGCAGCTGGAATCGCCGGCGGCCGATCCTCGCGATCGACCCGACGCGCAGGCCGGCGGCGTCGGTGACCTCCACCGGCTGTCTTCGCGGCCACTGCTGCCGGCGGAGGTCCAGTACCTTCGACCCGGATGGTTCGTAGATGCCGACGCGAGTCTCGGGCCGATGGATTCCCGGGACGAGCGGCCAGCGGCGCACCTTCGGCTCTTCGGTTGCGGAACCGACCGTGTCGCCCGAGTCGTCGCCGATCCAATGCTCGAGACGCTTCTCGTCGTAGCGGGTCGCGTCGAACCGCAGGATGTTGCGCTCGAACAGTGCGACCTCGGGGCGGGGCCGATCCTGCGACGAGAAGCCCCAGCTGTCGGCGACCTCGGTCACACAACCGGGTATCGGTCTCCGCCGCGGCGGCCTTGATCTAGTCGATGTGGATGTTCGTCGCGCCCCAGGAGGCCGGGTCGACGTCCGCGATCGACTGCGAGAACGTCCAGTGGTGGCCGCCGAGATCCGCGGCGGTGTACTGCCGCTCGCCATAGGGGTAATCCGTGGGCGGGTTCAAGATCCGCGCGCCGCCGGCTGCGGCACGCTCGTGATGCGCGTCCGCGTCCTCGACGCGCACGAGGACGGATTGGCCGCCGCTATCACCTTCTGCGCGCTGCGTGACGATGACCGCGCCGTCCGCGAGAACGAGCTGCGCGCGGTGGTTCCCGATCCGTAGTCGCTCCTGGAATCCGAACGCGTTGCAGAGCCACTCGCTCGCCTCGGCCACGTCCGGGTACCCGAGCTCCGGAATCACGGTCGCCGACGGAACGGAACGGTTCTCGATCACGCTGTTCTCCTTTCTCGTGCCTAGGTCCGCTTTGCGAGCGCAGTCACTGCGCCGAGGCCGATGTAGACGGAACCTGACCCGTAGCGAAGCAGGCCCGGCCGCCGGCGCAGCCACCGGCCGAGGCTCGCCGCGGTCATGGCGTAGAGCCCGTCGCTGCAGAGGCCGAGCGCGACGAAGACGAGGCCGAACACGACTACCTGCGACCAGACGGTCGCATCCGGATCGACGAACTGCGGCAGGAATGCGAAGAAGAAGATCGCCGTCTTCGGGTTGAGGACGTTGACGACGGTGCCGCGCCAGAAGAGCCCAGTCAGCGGTCTCCGCCGCGAGGCGACCGCTTCGGCCGGCCGGCGCTCGAGAAGCCGCCGAACGCCGAGGTAGACGAGGTATGCGGCGCCCGCGTATTTGACGATGCTGAACGCCACTGCCGAGGACACGATGAGCGCGGAGAGGCCGATCGCCGCCGCCGCGGTATGGACGAGCGTGCCGACGTGGAGCCCCGCGACGGACGCGAAGCCGGCGAGACGGCCCTGATCGACGCTCTGTGCGACGACGTAGAGCACCGCGGGCCCAGGGACGAGCAGCAGCGCGAGCGCGGCCAGGGCAAACACGCCGAGGGTTTGCGAATCCGGCATGCACCGATTGTGCCGTCTGCGCCCGCGCCCGCCAACCCGCGCGCGCCCAGACCGTTCTCGGGCGCAGCAG
>JBKPFD010000234.1:0-5681 GCA_046729155.1 Actinomycetota bacterium | reverse complement strand
TGAAGAGGTGCCAGATCTCGGCCGGGAAGGTTCCGCCTGCCACGGAGATGCCGTGCACGCTCTCCATCGGAATCTCGGCCTGCGGGTAGCCGACCCAGACGGTCGTGGAGAGGTTCGGGATGTAGCCGCAGAACCAGGCGTCCGCGTGGTTCTCGGTCGTGCCGGTCTTGCCGGCCGCCGGGCGCCCGATGTTTGCGGCCACGCCGGTGCCCGCCTGGATGTTGTCCTCGAGGATGTCCGTCACCTCGGCGGCGACCCAGTCTGCGATCACGCGCCGCCGGCGCGGCTTGCCCCAGCCCGCATCGCGGTCCTCGCCGCCGCCGGCGAGCTCGACCTTGCGGATCGCCATCGGCTCGGAGTACATCCCGCCGGCCGCGAGCGTGGCGTACGCAGACGCCATGTCCAGCGGCGAGATCCCGATCGAGCCGAGCCCGAGCGACGGCACATACGCGCCCTCCTTCGTCTTCAGCGACGAGCGAACGCCGAGGCGATGCGCCATCGCGGCGACCTTCTCCGGCCCGAGGTCGAGCGTCAGCCGTGCGTAGACCGTGTTGTCCGAGGCGAGCGTCGCGCTCCGGATCGTCATCGTGCCCGAGTACGAATGGCTGTACGTCGACACGTCCCAGGCCTCGGAATAGGGGTCGGGCTGGTAGTGGAGCGGCGCCGAGAGGTACGTGGTCGTGTCCGGGTTGACGCCCTCGGAGACCGCCGCCGCGAGCACGAAGGTCTTGAACGTCGACCCCGCCTGCCGCCGCGCCTGCGCCGCGAGGTTGAACTGGTTGCCGGCCCGCCCCGGCGTGACCGCGTTCATCGCCTTGATCGCCCCGTTCCGCGGGTCGATCGCCACCACGGCCGACGCCGGGTCGTCGTCGTAGTAGAGGCGTTCGCGGATCGCCCGGTTCGCCGCGCGCTGGAACCGCCGGTCGATGGTCGTGTACACGCGCAAACCGCCCGAGCGCACGGTCTCGGCGCCGTACTCGCGGATCAGCTCCTCCCGCACGTAGCTGAAGAAGTACGGCTCGTGGATGCGCGTGTAGATCTTGCCGCGCCGCAGTTTCAGGTCCTTGACCGCTGCCGCCTCGCGATAGTTCGCGTAGCTGATGTCGCCGCTTCGGTAGAGCGCCTCGAGCACGCGGTTCCGCCGCGCGATCGCGCGTCCGGGGTACTGGAACGGGTCGTAGACCGACGGTGCCTGCGTCAGCCCGGCCAGGAGCGCCGCCTGCATCAGCGTCAGCTTGCGCGCCGACCGCGAGAAGTACGTCTGCGCCGCAGCCTCCACGCCGTACGCGTGGTTGCCGTAGTAGACGGTGTTCATGTACTCCGCGAGGATCCAGTCCTTCGACCGGTTGCGGTTGAGCTTGATCGCCAGGCAGGCTTCGGTGAGCTTCCGCTGCAGCGTGCGCTCGTTCTTGCGGATGTAGAGGTTGCGGACGAGCTGCTGCGTGATCGTCGAGCCGCCCTCGACCACGCGCCCAGCCCGCACGTCACGCCAGAAGGCGCGGCCGATGCCTTCGACGTCGATACCGCCGTGCTGGTAGAAGCGGCGGTCCTCGATCGCGATCGTGGACTTCCGCATCCACGGGCTGATCTCGTTCAGCGACACGGGCTCGCGGTTCCGCTCGGCCGGAATCGAGCCGAGCAGGGAGCCGTCGGCCGCGTAGACGAACGTGTTCTCGCCGATGCGGGCCGGCTTGAGGCGCGCCAGGTCGCAGCCGTCGCGAACCGAGGCCGCGCCCGTGAGCCCGACCGCCCCGAACGCGGCGAGGATGACGAGGAGCAGCGTCGCGATGAGTGCGATCCGGCGGCGGCGGCGCGCGCGGGCCTTTCGGCGCTGGCGCCGCCGGACGTGGGCATGCGGCGGCGGCGCGGACGGGCGCCGGCGACCACCACCGTTGCGAGTCGGCGGGCTCAGAGCAGACCCTCGGCGCGAAGCCGCGAATGGACGCGGACGCGCAAGTCGCCGGCGAGCCGCTCGGCGCTCGCAGCGTCCGGCGCCCAGGAACGGACGGTCACCGTCGCGCCGTCCGCCAGCGAGGTGACGAGCACCTCGGCGCGCGAGTCGTCGGCCGTCTCACTACGCAGTGCGTCGACAACCGCTTTCAAGTCCCTATCGAGTGATACCTCCACCGTCACCTCGGCAAGCTTCTCGGGGCTGACGATAGTCGAGTTTCGAATCGTATCCGAGGCCAGTTTCTCGTTTGGGATCACGAGCCTCGCGTTGTCATCGGTGCGGATGAACGTGTACGTGAGCCCGATCTCCTCGACCGTTCCGGCAACGTCGTCGACCACGACGCGGTCGCCGAGCCGGAGCGGCTGCGTGAACGCGATCACGATGCCCGCGACGAAGTTGGCAAGCGGGCGCTGGGCGGCGAGGCCGATGATGAGGCCCAGCACCGCGGACGACGCGAGCAGCCCGCCGGCGATCGCGCGTACCTGCGGAATGACGAGCGCGGCCGAGAGGATGCCGACGAGGACGATCGCGCTCATCACGCTGCGGCGCAGGACGCGATAGCGGGTGACGGCCTGCGGCGGCAGGTCGCGGCGCGCGATCCGGCGGTCGACGAGCTTCGCGATGACGAGCGAGGCCGCGACGACGGCCGCGACGACGGTGAGCCGCTCCCAGAACTCCATGCGCGTCTATTCGACGGCGCCACCGTGACCCTTTCGGCGCCGAATCGGCACAGCGCGGGCACGCGCGGGCCGGTAGCGTCACCGCCGGGTGGCGGGTGGCCCTGACTCCCCTCCCAAGGGTGGGGGTCCGGGCGGATGCCTGGGGGTAAGTGCTCGGCGCTAGAGGGGGAGCGGCTTCCGGCCGGCGAAGCCTTCTTCCAGGCCGTGCCAATACGCCACCGACTCCTCGCCGGCCTTCCAGCACAGCAGCACGTCCTCGTCGCCGCGCCGCGCCGGGAAGTCGACCAGGCCCTCGTCGAGATCCTTCACGAGCACCCCGAGCTCGTGGATGCGCGCCACGCACCGCGCCACCGCGGTCGCCTCCTCGCCGAGCTTCTCCTGCAGTTCACGCAGCTCGCCGGGGTCGAAGTCGCCGCCGTTCCCGGCGATCTGGCTCTCGAACGCCGCCTGCCGTTCCTGGAGCTGCGCGAGCGTGTGCCGCCGCTCGACCATCTCCTCGACGAGCGGCCGCACCTCCACGAGCGCTTCGTTGGCCTGCTCCGCGGTGAAGTAGCGCGTAGCCACGCCGCTATGATCGAGCGGCCGTGAGCGCGGGTCAACGGCTTCTCAGGCCGCGGACGGCGCGCCGCGACCTCCATCTTCGAAAAGCGCGGAGCCCCGTGCTCGAGATCTTCCTCTGGAGCCGCGCCGCGATCTGGGCGACCGCGCTCTTCGCCTTTCTCGTCTTCGAGCCGAATCGCCATCCGGAGGCGGCGCGCTGGGACGACCCGTCGGTCACACGCGATCTCGGCTGGGTCACGGATGTCTGGGCGCGTTGGGACAGCGTGTGGTTCCTGCGCATCGCCGAGGACGGCTACGAGTCGCTCGAGGGCGCGGCCGCGGCGTTCTATCCGCTCTATCCCGCGACCGTCGGACTCCTCGGGCGAGCGTTCTTCGGCCACTACGTCCTCGCAGGCATCGTCGTCTCGCTCGCGGCGTCTCTCGCCGCCTTCTTCCTCTTCCACGACCTCGCGGAGACGAAGCTCGGCGCCGACGGCGCACGCCGCGCGGTCCTCTACCTCGCCCTCTTCCCGATGACGCTCTTCCTGCAGGCCGTCTACAGCGAGGCACTCTTTCTTCTCCTGACGGTGGCCGCGTTCGTCCTTGCCGAGCGCGGTCGATTCCTGCCCGCCGGCGTGGTCGCCGGCCTCGCGCTCCTCACGCGCCCGGTCGGCGTCGCGCTGCTCCCGGCGCTCGCGCTGCTCGCATGGCGCTCGCCCGACCGCCGCGGCGCCTTCGTCCGCCTCGCCTCGGCACCCCTGCTGTTCCTCGTCTATCCGGCCGTCCTCTGGTGGCAACGCGACGAACCATGGGCGTTCGCCCACGCGCAGGACATCTGGTCGCGGCACCTGTCCTACGCCGGGCCCCTCGGCGGCATCTGGGACGGGCTCCGCTCAGCCTGGGCCGGGGTCCGCCAGCTCGTCTCGGGCTCGCACACGACGACGTATTGGCCCGCCGTCGACGGCACCGATCCCATGCGCGCCGCGGCCGTCAACCTCGAGGCATTCGGCTTCCTCGTGCTGTTCGTCGCGCTCACAGTCGTCGCGTGGCGGCACTTCGGCGCCCCCTACGGCCTCTTCGCCGCACTCAGCCTCGCGATCCCGCTGAGCGTCCCCAGCGAGCGCTGGCCGCTGCTCTCGCTGCCGCGCTTCGGGCTGACGATCTTCCCGCTCTTCCTCGCGTTGGCGGTCCTCGGCGGCCGCCCCCGCGTGCACGTCGCCATCGTCGCCGTCAGCTCGATGCTGCTCGGCGTCGCGATCACGCAGTGGGCCCTGTGGCAGTGGGTCGCGTAGAGCCGGCGCCGCGGCCGCGCCTGAGCGGGCGCCTCGTCGGCTGGCTCACCTTCGTCGTCGTCTTCGCGTCGCTCAACTACGCCGCGCGCTTTCTCGCCCCGGCGGAGGACAGCGACACGGAGGTCGCCTACCAGTGGGGCGCGTCGTTCGCCGCGATCGTCCAGTACACGCTCGTGTTCGGGATCGTGCTGCTCTTCGCCCGCGGGCATCGCGAGTTGCTGGCGTTACGGCGGCCTCGCTCCTGGGCCGGCGTGCTCGGAATCTCGACGGCGATCCTCGTCCTGATGCTCGTCCTGTCGGCGGCCCTCTCGCCGATCACGAACCCCGAGGAGGAGCAGGGGCTCGTCCCCGAGCACTGGAATTCGCACCGCGTCGCCCAGTTCGCTCTGTTCGCCTTCGTCGTCACCCTCATCGGCCCGATCGTCGAAGAACTGATGTTCCGCGGTGTCGGCTTCGCCCTGCTCGAGCCCTACGGCCGCTGGGTCGCGATCATCGGTGTGGGCGTGGCATTCGGCCTCGTCCACGGGCTCCTCGAAGGGCTCGCGATCATCACGGCCTTCGGCATCGGCCTCGCGTACTTGCGCGCGAGAACCGAGAGCGTCATCCCCTGCATGATCCTGCACGGCTGCTTCAACGCCGCCGCTCTGGCTTTCGGCGTAGCGACGTAGCTACTCTCCGGGCAATGCGGCGGGTCCTCCTGCTCGGAGCAGTCCTCGTCTCGGCCCCCGCTGCGCATGCCGCACCGCCTGCAGTCTCGGTGGGAGCTTCTCCCGCGGCGGGGCAGGCACCGCTCCCGGTCACGCTGACGGCCACGGGCGACGCCGATTCGTTCGTCTGGAACCTCGGCGACGGCTCCCAGGCCGAGGGCCGCGTCGTCCAGCACGTGTACGCAACGGGTCGCTACACGGCCACGGTGACCGCGACCGCCGGCGGTGAGTCCGCCCAGGCGAGCGTCACGATCACCGCCTTCACGCTCCAGCTCAGCTCACCCCGCACGGGGACGTACGGACGTCCAATCCACTTCGCCGGCCGGCTCATGCCGGCCCTACCGCGCGCGCGGATCTCGCTCTTCGCCGGAGAGCAGGCCGTCGCGAGCGCTTCCGCCAGCCGTGCCGGCCGGATCCGCTTCCGCCCACGACTCGGGCTCGCCGGCACGTACCAGCTGAGGTTCGGCGACGTCCGTTCGAACGTTGCGGCGCCCGCCGTTCGGCCGGCGCT
>JBKPFD010000233.1:0-7501 GCA_046729155.1 Actinomycetota bacterium | reverse complement strand
CGTCTGCCCGAGCCTCGAGCGCCGGCGCGCGCAGATCGAGACTGCGTTCGGGGCGCTCGGCGTCCCCTACGCGATCGAGGGGAAGGTGCGGATCGGCAAGACCGCCTTCGGCCAGGCGCTCCTCGCGTTCCTGCGCTTCGAATGGCTCGAGGGAGCGCGCCACGACCTCTACGGCTTCATGCGCTCGCCGTTCTCGGGCCTCACGCGTGCGCACGTGGACTACCTCGAGGGCAGGCTCCGCGGCCGGGCGGTGAGCACGCCCGAGCGCGTGGTCGAGGAGACGCTGAAGCTGCGCGGGCAACCGCTTCGCATGCTCGACATCTTTCGCGAGGAGGCCGAGCCCGTCGTGGCCGTGCGCGGAGTGGCACGCGCCATGATCCGCGCCGCGTACGGCGTCGACGCGCCGCCGGTCGGCGAGGACGCGACGCTCGATCTGCGCGCCGAGCGTGCCGTCGGCGAACTGCTCGACGAGCTCGAAGGCTGGCTGCAGCTCGGCGGCGGCTTGCCGCGCGAGCAGGTCTTCCGTGCTCTCGAGCAGGCCGAGTTCAGGCCGGGGCGCGGCAACGAGACCGGCAGAGTCGCGGTCACGGGCCTTCGCCGCGCGCGAACCCGTCGCGTCGAGATCGTCTTCCTGCTCGGCCTCGAGGAGGGCAGCTTCCCGAGGCGCGCGCCGGGGTCTCCGTTCTTGCCCGACGAGGAGCGCCGTTCGATCGACGAGCGCTCCCGGCGGTCGCGGCTCGCGAAGCCGGACCAGGTGTCGCGCGACCGGTACCTGTTCTACACGGCCTGCACTCGGCCCTCGCGCCGGCTCTACCTCGTCCGTGAGGCGTCGACCGACGACGGCTCGCCGCGTGAGCCGAGCCCTTTCTGGGCGGAGGTGCGCGCGCTGTTCGCAGCGGACGAGGTGGCGCGCGCGACGACGCGACGGCCGCTCGCCGCCCTCACCTGGAAGGTCGACGCCGCTCCGACAGAGCGGGAGCGTCTCCGGGCGCTCAGCGCGCTGGCGGCGACTGACTCCGCCGAGGCGGAAGCGCTCGCGAACGCGAACGGCTGGGAGCGGCGGCTCGGCCGCGCCCGCGCGGCGTTCTCGCGGCCGACGCGGGTCACCGACCCGGCGCTGCTCGAGCACCTGAGGGCGCGAGCGAGCTTCGGCGTCACCGAGCTCGAGGCGTTCGCCGACTGCTCGTCGATCTGGTTCCTCGAGCGGGTCGTCGACCCGCGCACCATCGACGGGCAGGTCGACGCGCGCCTGCGCGGCTCGGTTGCCCATCAGACGCTCTTCAAGTTCTTCTCGGGAGTCCCGAAGCGGCTCGGGGTCGAGCGTCTGGACGAGGAGCGGCTCGACGAAGCCCTCGTCTTCCTGCGGGAGTGTCTCAGCGAGGCGATCGAGGGCGGCGTGTGGCTCGAGCTGGGCGAGCTCCAGCTGCGGGAGCTGGAGGAGAGTCTCTGGCGCGACCTCGAGCACTTCGTCCGCGCCGAGGCCGAATCTCCGTTGGGGCTCGTTCCGCGCCGCTTCGAGGTCTCGTTCGGCTCCGACCGCTCCGCGCCGGAGCTACAGAGCGGCCTGCAGGTCGACGGCTTCTCGCTGACGGGAAAGATCGACCGGATCGACGTCGACCCGTTCAGCGCGCGGGGCATCGTCCAGGACTACAAGTCGGGAAAGACCGCGCACTCGGCGGCGAAGATCGAGTCCGAGCTGCGGCTGCAGATCCCGCTCTACATGCTCGTGCTGCGCGACCTCGTCGGGATCGAGCCGCTCGGCGGCCTCTACCGCGCCCTCGCCGGCGAACGCCAGGCGCGCGGCCTGCTGCGCGCCGAGGCGAAGGACGACGTGCCCGGCTACTCGTCGCGCGACTACCTCGATGAGGACGCCTTCTGGGCGCAGACCGAACGCGCGAAGGAGCACGCCGTCCAGTTCGTGGAGCGGATCCGCTCGGGTGACGTGCAGCACGACCCCAAGGGCGGCTTCCCCTGCCCGCACTGGTGCGACCTGTGGTCGATGTGCCGGGTGGCGAGGTCTTGATTCCGGCCGCCCTTCCCGCTGATCGTCCCCTCCGGCGGACTGCAAAGCGGCGCCTCGCCGCGTCCTCAGTCGCGCCCGTAGCCTCCGGCTACGAACGCTCCCTGCGTCCTTGCGACGCTTGCTTTTCGTGGCCGGAGAGCACGCTCATCGGAAAGGGCGGCCGATGACGGTGGCGGAAGAGCTGACGCGCGTCCCCAACGCCGAACAGCTGGCCGCGATCGACGCGCCCGGGCTCGTATTCGTCTCCGCGGGCGCCGGAACTGGCAAGACGACCGTGCTCGTCGAGCGCTACGCGCGTGCGGTTCACGAGCGCGGCCTGCCGATCGACTCGGTGCTCGCGATCACGTACACCGAGCGCGCGGCGGGAGAGCTTCGTGGGCGGATCCGGCGGCGTCTCGCGGAGCTAGGCAGGCACGACCTCGCACGCGAGCTCGACGGCGCCTGGATCTCGACGATCCACGGCTTCTGCCACCGGCTGCTGAAGGCGCACCCGTTCGAGGCAGGCGTCGACCCGCAGTTCCGCGTCCTCGACGAGAACCAGGCGCGGGTGCTCGCGGGCGAGGCGTTCGAGGCCGCGCTCGAGGAGTTCTGCGTGACCGGCGACCCTGAGCGGATCCGCCTGCTCGCGACGTACGGGGCGCAGGGGCTGCGGCGCATGCTGACCCGCGTGTACGAGACCCTGCGCTCCGCGGGTCGCGAGCTCGTGCTCGAAGTGGCCGAGCGCCCAGGGCTCGAGTCGCGCCTCGACGACCTTCGCGACGCCGCCCGCTGCGTGATCGATGACACGGCCGGGGTGGAAGCGGCGGAGGCGTCTCGCGCAAGCGCCGCCCGAGCCCTCGAGGTCCTCGAGCGTCCGCCGAACGCGGAACGGCTCCTCGACCTCTCCGACCTCTCCGCCCGCGGCGGGCCGCGCGACCTCTTCGCTAGCTACGAAGAGGCGCGGCGGGCTGTCGAGCAGGCCGCGCTCGACGAGGTCGCGGCGCGCGACCGCGTGCTGCTCGAGGAGCTGCTGCGGCGCTTCGCCGACGCCTACGGGGCCGCGAAAGCCGCGGAGTCGGCGCTCGACTTCGAGGACCTCCAGCTAACGGCCCGCGACCTGCTCCTCGAGCACCCGGCGATCCGCGAGCGCGAGAGCTGGCGCTTCCGCTCCGTGCTCGTCGACGAGTTCCAGGACACGAACCGTCTGCAGTGCGAGCTGATCGATCTCCTCGCGACGGAGGACCTGTTCTTCGTCGGCGACGAGTTCCAGTCGATCTACCGCTTCCGGCACGCCGACGTCGAGGTCTTCCGCGAGCGGCGCGAGGCGTCCGGCGGCGTGCTCGCCCTGACCGAGAACTATCGCTCTCGCCCCGAGGTGCTCGACGTCATCAACCACCTCTTCTCGGCGGACTTCGGCGACTCGTTCCAGCCGCTCTCGGCGGCGGGGCGCTTCTCGGACCCGGCCTTCGGGCCGGCAGTCGAGCTGCTCGTCACCGACAAGTCGACGTACCGCGACTCCGGGACGCACTGGCGCGCAGCGGAGGCGAAGCACGTGGCCGCGCGCGTCAAGGACCTCGTCGACTCTGGCGAGGCGACTCCCGGCGAGATCGTGCTCCTCTTCGCCGCTGGCACGGACGCGC
The DNA here is from genome assembly GCA_046729155.1 of Actinomycetota bacterium. Taxonomy (GTDB): domain Bacteria; phylum Actinomycetota; class Thermoleophilia; order Gaiellales; family Gaiellaceae; genus VAXT01. Next base: position 3,859 of record JBKPFD010000233.1, on the reverse strand, counting down.
GGCTCTACGAGCAGGCGCTCCGCGAGCTCGGGCTTCCGACCTTCCGGGCCACCGGCCGGGACTACTACCACCAGCAGCAGGTCGTCGACCTGCTCGCGTACCTGCGCCTGCTGCACAACCGCTACGACGACGAGGCGCTCGTCACCGTCCTCGCCTCGCCGTTCGTCGGCGTGTCGAACGACGCGCTCATGCACCTGCGGCGCGGGGCGGAGCGGCGTCCGCTCTTCGCCGGGCTCGAGAAGGGGCTGCCCGAGGGTCTGTCGGCTCGTGACGCACAGCTCTTCAAGGCCTTCCGGCAGCGCTACGACCGGCTGGCGGGCCTTGCGCCGCGGCTCTCGCTCGAGCGGCTCTGCGAGCGCGTGCTGACGGCGCACGACTACGACCTCGCAGTGCTGGCCCAGTGGGACGGGCGCCGCCGTTACGCTAACCTGCGTAAGCTCGCGCGGCTCGCCCGCTCCTACGAGGAGCTGCGCGGCCCCGACGTCGAGGGGTTCGTCCGCTTCGTACGCGACCAGGACGCGGTCGGGGCGAACGAGTTCGAGGCTGTCGCCGAGGAGGAGGGCAGCGACGTCATCCGGCTGCTCACGATCCACGGCGCGAAGGGGCTCGAGTTCAAGGTCGTGGTCGTCGCAGACGCGGGGCGCCACGGAGCGTCGCGCGACGCCGACGAGATCCTCTGCCTCCCGGACGGGCGGCTCGGGTTCCGCGTCGCCGACCCAGCGACGGGCAAGCGGCGCCCCACCTCGGACTACCAGGAGGTGAAGGAGCTCGAAGACGAAGCCGCCGAAGCCGAGCGCCGCCGCCTCTACTACGTCGCGATGACACGCGCGATCGACCGGCTGGTCGTGTCCGGCTCGATCGACCCCGAACGGAGCGGCGACGAGTCGACACCGATCGGCTGGGTGCTCGGTCGCCTCGAGGCCAGGGAGCTCGCGGATGCGGGGGCCGGCCCGGTCGAGATCGAGCGCGACGGCGCTCGGCTCGTGCTGCGGCTCGACCGGTTCAACGGCGACTCAGCGGCGGCCGAGGCGGAGCCGTCTGCGGACGGCGAGGCGCAACTCGCGCTCTTCGCCGTCGAGAACGGGGCCGTCAGCGTCGCCGACGCACCGAAGCTGCCTGAGCTCGTCCCCGTGCCGGAGCCGCCCGCGAATCAGGTGCGCCGCCTGTCCTACAGCGCCCTCGCGCTGTTCGAGCTCTGCTCGTACCGCTTCTACGCGGAGCGGATCGTCGGCCTGCGCGAGCGGAAGCCCGCCCGCGGTGACGGCGACGGCGGACTTGCGGCGACCGAGATCGGCGACGCCGTGCACGTGCTCCTCGAGCGGCTCGATCTCGCCGCTCCACGTCCGCCGGAGAATCTCGGCGAATCCGTGCGCGCGCTCTATCCGGCCGCGAGTGACGAGGAGGTCGCGCGGGTCGGCGGGCTCGTGGCGGACTACTGCGAGTCCGCGCTCGCGAAGCGGCTCGCGTCGCTGCCGGGAGCGACGGTCGAGCGCTCGTTCGCCTTCGAGCAGGACGGCGTCCTCCTTCACGGGCGGCTCGACGTCTTCCACGAGGCGGACGGCCGCGCGCTCGTGGTCGACTACAAGACGAACGTGCTCGATGACGCCTCGCCCGCCGAGGTCGTCGAGCGCGAGTACCGGCTCCAGCGGCTCGTCTACGCGCTCGCCTGCCTGCGCGCGGGCGCGAAGGAGGTCGAGGTCGCCTACCAGTTCCTCGAGCGCCCCGACGACGTCGTCACGACGACGTTCCGCGGTGAGGATCTCCCCGGCCTCGAGGCCGAGCTGTCCGGGGCGATCGCCGCGATCCAGTCCGGCGAGTTCCGGCCGACGCCGAGCGACTACGCGTGTGCAACCTGCCCCGCGCTCGACCTCGTCTGCGCGGGGCCGCGGCTGCGTGCCCAGTAGGTTCGTCCGCGAGGCGAGGAAGCGCGTCGGCCCGAAGCGGAAGCGCATTCGCCCGATCATCGAGCGGCTCGCGGCCGAGCACCAGGACGCGACGATCGCGCTGCGTTTCAGGACCGAGCTCGAGCTGCTCGTCTCGGTGATGCTCTCGGCGCAGACGACGGACGTGAACGTGAACCGCGTCACCGAGCGGCTGTTCGAGAAGTACAGGCGGCCCGAGGACTACCTGGCGGTCCCGCCCGAGGAGCTCGAGAACGACGTCCGTGCAACGGGATACTTCCGCCAGAAGGCGAAGTGGCTTCGCGGCACGATGAAGCTGCTGATCGAGGAGTTCGACGGGCAGGTCCCGCGTCGCCTCGAAGATCTCGTGCGCCTGCCGGGCGTCGCCCGCAAGACCGCGAATGTCGTCTCGGGTGAGCTCGGCGACGTCCAAGGTATCGTCGTCGACACCCACGTGCGGCGGCTCTCGCAGCGCTTTGGGTTCACGCGCCAGGACGACCCGGTCAAGATCGAGCGCGACCTGATGCGGCTGGTGCCCCGGCCCGACTGGGGCCGGTTCCCGCACCTCCTGATCTGGCACGGTCGCCGCGTCTGCCTCGCGCGCGCGCCGCGCTGCGAGGACTGCGTGATCAACGACCTGTGCCCGTCCAGTCGCGTTTAGCGGGTTCGAGGGACCGCGAGCGTGCTACGACCGCGGAGTCAGCGCGACGAGCAGGCCGCCGTCCTCGTCGTAGGCCGGGAAGAAGTCCGCCGTCACTCGCTTCTCGAAGCCGTTGCGCGTCCGGAGCTCGAGCTTTTCCCCGAGCCGCCGCACGCCCCACTCGCGGCTGAGCGCGGCCGGGTTCTTCCCGTCGTCGTAGCCCTTGAGCCCGAACGCATCCATCACTTCGCGGCCCATCACGTCCTGTTCGTTGTAACCGGTGATCTCGAACACGCCGCGCCCGAGCGCGAGGATGCGTCCCTGGGCGTCGCAGACGACGAAGCCCGTCGTCGGAGCCGGGTAGTAGTCGTCCATCAGCTCGAAGAGGAAGCCGAACCCGCAGCTGCGGCACTGGACCGTCTGCCGGGACATGCCCTCGAGGCCGTCGAGGTCGACCGAGCGCTGCTTGCAGTTCGGGCAGATGAAATAGGGCACGGCGCGATGGTAGCGACGACGCCTAGAGCCACCGCTTTCGGCGGAAGTAGACGATCTGGCCCACCGTCAAGGCGATGATCCAGCCCCACGACCACCAGTAGCCGAAGCCCCAGTGCAGCTCGGGGACGTTCCGGAAGTTCTGACCGTAGAGCCCGACGATGAACGTCGGCACGAGCAGGATCGCGGCGATTGCAGTGAGGCGCTTCGTGACCTCGTTCTGGTCGATCGACACACGCGCCTGCTGATAGTCGCGCACCGCCCCCAGCAGGTCTCGGGCGTACTCGGTCGCGTCGGAGGCGCGCAAGAGCTTGTCGTAGACGGAGGCGAACTGCCGCTCCACGTCGGGCGGAAAGACCTCGCGGCTGAAGAGCATCCGCTTTTCGAGCTCGACGCGCCCGTCCACGACCTCGCGCACCGCGTCGCGCGTGGGGGCGAGCGTCTTCCTGAGGTGCAGCAGGTCGCGGCGGAGGTCCGACACCCGTCGACGTGTCCTTTCGGCGGGCCACTGGTCGGCGTGCTCCTCCAACTCGCCGATCTCGTCGTCGAGGCTGTCGAGGAGATCGAGGTAGCGCTCGGCGATCTCGTCCACGAGGGTGTGGGCGATCGAGCCAGGCGGCAGCTCCGTGGGGCGTGCATCGCAGACCTCACGGATCGCCGCCGGGTCGAACGGCTGCTCGCCCTTTGGCGTCTTGCGCACGGTCACGATGCGATCGTGCGCGAGCACGAAGTCGACCTCCTGGTAGAAGATCCGGTCCTCTTCAGGCACGACCACCGCGACGAGCAGCAGTCCGAGGACGTAGTCGCCGTGGCTCTTGATCGAGGG
>JBKPFD010000232.1:0-4140 GCA_046729155.1 Actinomycetota bacterium | reverse complement strand
AGCGAATCTCGCTCATGTGCGCGCCTTCTCCGCGGCAGCCCGGCCCCCACGCTGCCCGAAGACCGTGCACTCGAGCAGCGAGTTGCCCATCATCCGGTTGCGCCCGTGGGTGCCGCCGGCGATCTCGCCGCAGGCGTAGAGGCCCTCGAGCGTCGTCTCGCCGTGCTCGTCGATGACGAGGCCGCCATTCTGGTAGTGGAGGACCGGATAAGTGAGGATCGGCTCGGCCAGCGGGTCGATCCCGCCCGCGCGGTAGCGGCGGAGCATGTACGGCAGGGAGACGTCCGCGTCGCTCTCGGGGATCCGCGTCGTGTCGAGCAGCACCGCGGGCCGGCCGTCGGGGGTCTCGACGCCGCGGCCCGCCTCGACCTCTTCGAAGATCGCCTGTGAGACGGCGTCCCGCGGGCCGAGCGAATCGGTGAACTCCTCGCGCTCGGCGTTGAGCAGGACGGCGCCGTACGCACGCGTCGTCTCTGGGATCGAGTAACCCTGCATCGTCGGCGGCCAGGCGCCGCCGTTCGGGTGGTACTGGAGCGCGTCGAGGTCGCGGCTCTCGGCGCCGACCTCGAGTGCCATCTGGGTCACCTCGCCCGTCGCGCCGGGGTGGTTCGTCGAGAGCTCGCCGCGCTCCTCGGCCACGCGGTAGCAGCGGCCGCCGGCGGCGAGGACGACCGTCATGGCATCGATGACGTGCTCGCCGCATCGGGCCCGCCAGCCGTTTTCGGTGCGCTCCAGGGCGCTCAACGGAGACTTCGGGAACGTCTCGGCGGTCGAGGCCTCGACCGCGTCCCGGAGCGCACTCGTGATCGCATGACCCGTGCGGTCGCCGACCTGGAGCAGGCGCTTGCGCGTGGCTCCGCCGCAGCGGGCGAGCCGGTAGCCGCCGTTCTCGCGCGTGAACTCGACGCCGAGCTCCTCCAGCCAGTGGATCGCGTTCGGCGCCTCGCCCGTGAGGATCTCGACGAGCCGCCGGTCCGCGGTCTCGTGCGAGCTCGCCCAGACATCGTCGGCGTGCTGCTCGGGTGAGTCGTCGGGGCCGAAAGCGGCCTGGATCCCGCCCTGCGCCTTTGCCGAGTTGCACGACTGCAGCGCCCCCTTCGTGGCCACGGCAACGCGGGCGCCGGCACGCTCGGCCGAGAGCGCCGCCGCGAGCCCTGAGGCGCCGCTGCCGACGACGAGCACGTCGAAGTTCATGGTCGAGGCCACGACGCCGCGAGTCTAGCACCCTCTGATGCCAGGAATCAGGGTTCGTTATGGAGTGCCAAGCGGCCTGGGCTCGAGCTCTACGGGCCCTTCTGGGAGACGACGCTCCAGCAACACATCCCCGAGGAGACGCTCTCGCGCGTGAGCTCGTGCGACGAGCTCGGCTCCTTCGGGCTCATTCCGGTCGGCTTCGCCTTCATGGGGCCGATCTCGAACCTCGTCGGCGTCGAGAACACGCTCGTCGGCGCGGCCCTCGTCGTCGTCCTCGCGACGGGCCCCGTGGTCGCGGTCGCGGACGTCCGCAACCTCCGGCGGCTCGAGGTCGAGCCCGCGCCGTAGCGCCTACCAGACCGAGCGCAGGAGGTCGGCGATCTCGGCCGGCGACGCCTGCCGGGGGTTGTTTCGCGCGCCCGGCCTGGCAGCGGTGGCCCCGGCGACCTCGTCGAGCTCGTCGCGTGGGATACCGAGGTCGCGCAAGCGCTCGAAGCCTCCGAGACGGGCGAGCTCGACCACACGGCCGTCCGCGTCGTCGGTGTCCATCGCGGCGCCGAAGCGCGAGATCTCCGCGGCGGCGACTGGCTCGTTGAACCTGAGCGCCGCCGGCAAGACGATCGCGTTCAGCGCCCCGTGCGGCGCGCCGTAGCGGCCGCCGAGCGCCTGCGCCATCGCGTGTCCCAGGCCGAGGCCGGCCGAGCCGAGCGCGGCGCCGGCATGTGAGGCGCCTTCGAGGAGCCCGCTGCGGGCCTCCGCATCCTCCGGGCTCGCGACGACGCGCGGAAGCCAGGTTGAGATGAGCGCCGCGCCCGCCAGTGCCTCGCGGTCGGCCTCGGGGGTGTGGCCCGACACGTACAGCGCCTCGGCGCTGTGCGCGAGCGCGTTCAACGCCGTGCCGACCGTCTCGGCCCGGGGCAGCCCGGTCATGAGCTGCGGCTCGTAGACGATCCCGGCGAGAGCCGCTCCGCCGCCGCCTCCTCTGGCGAGGCGCTGCCGATCGCGGATCCCGTAGAAGCGAGTCCACTCCGAGCCGGAGTACGTCGTCGGGACGGAGACGAGCGGCAGGCCGGTCTCGGCGGAAACAGCCTTACCGAGGTCGATCGCGCTCCCGCCGCCGAGTGCGACGACGCCGTCGGTGTCGCGTGCGTCGTCCACGGCAGCGCCGACTCGGTCGGACGGCACCTCGCTCCACCTGACGGCGGGCTGGATCGGAAGCGCGTGCTGCGACCAGCGATCGCTCGCGACGAGAAACGGCCGCTCAATCCCGAGCTGCCCGAGCAGGCGCGGGAGCTCGTCGAGCCCCCAGCGGACCTCCATCAGACGCGCTTGCCGGCGAACGCCGCGAACCCCTCGGCGATGCGCGTCGGCTGCCGGCCGCTCGCGCGCACGAGCGAGATCTGACGCGACGGCTCGAGCCCGCGGACGCGCGCGGTGGCGAGCGTTCCGGCCGCGAGCTCGGACTCCACTGCCGAGCGGGAGATGAACGTGACGCCGTAACCCGCTTCAACCGCGCTCTTCACGGACTCCTGCAGGCCAAGCTCGAGCTTCACGTCGAGGTCTCGGAGACGCTTGCCCGCATTGCGCAGCTCGTCCTCGATCACCTGGCGCACGCCCGCGCCCTCCTGCATGAGCACGAGCTGCTCGTGGCGGAGATCGTCGACCGCGATCGTCTTGCCCGCGAAGCGGTGCCGCGGCGGGCAGACGAGCACGACCTCGTCCTTGAAGAACGGCTCGTACGCGACCGAGCGGTGCCGGGGAGTCGCGCCGACGACGCCGAGCTCGAGCTCGCGACGCGCGACGGCCTCGATCACGCTCTGCGTGTCGGAGATCGTCAGCTCGACGCGGACGCCGGGGTTCTCCCGCTGGAACTCACAGAGGAGCACCGGGACGACGGTTGCGCCCGGGCCGGTCGCCGCGCCGATCGCGAGCTCGCCGCGCAGCTCGCCGTCCTCGTCGCCCGCGACCTCCTCGAGCAGCTGCTCCTCGAGCGCGAGCAGCTTCTGCGCGCCGCGGTAGAGGCGCAGGCCGGCCTCGGTGGGCTCGACACGGCGGCCGGAGCGATCGAGCAGCCGCTGCCCCACCCGCTCCTCGAGCGAGCGGATCTGCATGCTTACGGCCGGCTGCGTGACGCCGAGCCGCTCCGCGGCCTGCGAGAAGCTCTTGCGCTCGACCACGGCGCAGAACGCAGCTAGCTGGCGCGTATCCATAAGGATGGATTATTCCACGCATGCTCGATGCCAAGATCGGCTCATGCGTGGGACTACGGCATTTCGACCCGAAAGCGACACACATGCGTGCGCCCGAACTCGCTATGCTCGCGTCGGGGAGGAGGTTGGTGGTACCTAGCAAAGACGGGTTCCGATGGCGTCCCAAGCAGCCTCCGGGCTCGCCGGCCGCGCGATGCCCGCACAGGCGCCGCCGCCCGACCTGCCCGCGCATTTCGAGCCCGTGACGAGCCTCGCCGAGCAGTACGCGCGCCTGGCACGTGAGACGCCGAGCCGCGTGGCCGTCGACTTCGAGCTCCGCGTGCTCGACGTGTTCTTCTCGGCCCTCTTCCTGCTCCTGTGCCTGCCGATCGCAGCCGTGATCGTGGTACTGATCGTCGCAACAACCGGGCGGCCCATCTTCTATCGCGGTGAGCGCGTCGGCCGGGGCGGCCGGATCTTCACGATGACGAAGTTCCGCACGCTGCGCCCCGGCGCCGAGGCCCGCATCGGGCAACACCTCGGCTCGAGCCTCGTCGAGCACACCGACCGCGAGGTGACCCGCATCGGCCGGCGCCTGCGCGCGACCCAGCTCGACGAGATTCCGCAGTTCTGGCACGTCCTCAAGGGCGACATGAGCCTCGTCGGCCCGCGCCCGATCCGGCCGCGCTTCTTCGAGGAGCTGGCGAACGAGCTGCCCGCGTACTGGCAGCGGCTCGTCGTCCGCCCCGGTCTGACC
>JBKPFD010000231.1:0-7109 GCA_046729155.1 Actinomycetota bacterium | reverse complement strand
CGCGGGACGAGGCCGAGGAGCTCGAGCTCGTCGACGGCGCGCGGGTCTTCGTTCGCCCGCGCCGCTCGAAGGTCTTCAGCTAGGAGGGATTGGCGGAACACCGCTCAGTCTGTGTTCGCCAAGCCCTCCTCTACTAGTCGGCCAGCGCGAGAAACGGCAAGCTCGTCGTCAGCTCCAGCGTGCCGACGGCGGGCAGCCAGTCACGGATGCACGTCGTCCACGCCAGGGCGCTCGACTCGCGCCGCATCAGCCACTTGTCGAACAACTGGTCGCGGGCGCTGTCGATCAGCGCAGCGCGAATCGCGGGGCGCGCCTGCGCGAACGGGAAGGCGCCAAGCGGCCCCGCAGGCCCGAGGGCGCGGACCTTGAACTTGCCGGTTCGCGTCCTGACGTCCACAGCCTTGCCGGGCCGAAGCCGGAACACCTGCTCGGGCGCAAGGCCTTCGATCGCGACTCCCCGGCGCTGACGCCCGAGCCAGACGGGCGCCGGCTTGACCTCGATCAGCCGTGCCGGGGTCTCGGCGAAGCTCCGGTGGTAGTCGAGCAGGTCGGCGCCGCCGGGCGCGCGCACGCGGAAGTGCCGCTCGACCTTCGCCTGGCGGATCTCGTCGGCGATCACGCTCCGCGCGAGCTCGGGAGTCGCTCCGGCGAGCGCGAGCGCGCTCCGGTAGGCCGCGGTCGACCCGCCGAAGCGATACCTGATGATCGCCCGTTGCGCGGCGCGGAGCTCCCCGCGCGTGACGCGCTCGTGCGCCTTCAGCACCGTGTGACCGAAGAGCGAGGTCAGCGCCACCTCGCGGTCTCCAGTCACGCGCTCGGCCGCCGCCACGCCGCCGGTGGAGATCCTGCCCCACGGCGTCTTGCACTGAGCCCCAGCCGGCAGGCGCAGCTGACCGACCGTCAGGGAGCGGTCGAACCCGGGTCCCGCCATAGCCGGCCCGTTGCAAAGGTGCGGATCGCGCGTCCAGAGGTAGACGCACGCGGCCGCCGGCTTGTCGGGATCGCGGTCGGAGGCGCTCCACTCGCCCCAGCCCCAGGACCAGATCGTCGCGAACGGGATCTCGCGGCTCACCTGCTTGATTGCGAGCACCTGCAGCTTCACGTGGTTGAACCATGCGCTGGCCGGCTTGAGCCGCTCGCGGCCGCCCTGGCCGGGGTTCGTGTGGAACCCGAGGAAGACGCCGATCTTGGACAGAGGGATGCCGATCGAGGTCAGATCGGTGATGCCCTGTCGGAAGGCGTTGCGGAGCGTGCGGCTGCCGCCGACGGGCCCCTGGCGGTGGATCTGCGGCGCCGAGAAGTAGATCTCGCGGACGAACTCCGTATAGAGCGCGATCTGCCGCCACCAGTCGCCGGCCTCGCCGTCGGTGAACGGACGCGTCGAGAGGAGGAGGAACGGCTTCGCCCCGAGCGCGTTCAGCCGCTTTACGAACGTGAGCAGGTTCGCCCGGTACTGCGCGTTCGTCGCCGACCACGGTGTCGGCAGGTTCGAGCCCCACATCTCGTTGAGCGCGATCCACGGCGTCGCGCAGGCCGACGAGGCGACCGCGCGGTAGAAGACTCGGTCGGCCCAGTCCTCGACGAGCGCGGGATCCATCGGGTTCGTAGGCGTTCCGACCCGTGTGCGCAGGTTCATCTCCCAGTAGACCGTCTTGGCGCCGAGGGCGCGGATCTGAGGCGGGTAGATGAAGTTCGCGGCGGCGGCGATGACGCCCGGCCTCGCGAACATCGTCCAGTACGGCACCGAGCCGTCGGCGAAGTCGATCCACATCGGCTGCTGGCGAGGCAGGCCGCACTCCCGCGCATCCGCCCGGCCGGGAGCCACGGCGACGCCGATCGAGCAGGCGAGCAGGACGACGATGAGCCGCCTCACGTCGTGATGTCTAGCAGAAGCCGCGGCCTGTCTTCTAGGCGTCCGCCCGCACGAGGAAGCCGCTGCGATTCTGGCGGATCAGGACGCGCTCGAAGCCGGCCGCGCCGAACAGGAACCGCAGCTCTCGCTGCGTGTAGTCGAAGATCGGGCAGTTGTTTATCACCCGGTACCGCACCTTCCGCACGGGGCCCTTGAGCCAGTTCCAGCGCGGGAAGCTCGCCACCGCGCTCCCTGAGCAGACTTCGCGCATGCGGCGCACGTGCTGGTCGGCGGACTCCTGGTAGTCGAAGTAGCCGAGCGCCATGACGACGTCGAACTTGCCGTCGAGCGGGGTCGTCAGGAAGTCGCCGCGCAGGAGCTTGACCTTCTCGCCGAAGCGCTCGAGCCGCTGGGCCGCGAGGTCGAGCATCTCCTGCGCCAGGTCGACGTCGACGTACTCGCCCGCGCCGGCCTCGAGCGCGAGCTCGCCGACCCGCGCCGAGCCGCCGCCGACGTCGAGGACGCGTGGGTCCTCGTACTCACGGATGACGTCGAGGGCGAACTCGCGCCGTCTTAGCAGGCCGGGCCGGACCGTGCGCTGGAGCGCGTGCTCCTCGTCGTAGAGGGCGTCAACTGAGGACGCCTTCTCGCGAAAGTGATCTCGGACGAGCCCGGTTGCGTTCGACGATCTCTCCATACGCCTCCTCGTAGCTGACGAGCGGGAACTCGCCCGCGATCGCACGAATCCGCTCCGCGACCCACCTCCGGCCCGGGTTCCGCTGGAGGCCCTTCGCCGCGGCGCTGAGCCGCTGCTTCGCGCTCGGGGCCTCCGGCAGCTCCGCGCGAAGCGGCTCCGGATCGAGCTCGTACGGGTGGAAGTACAGCACAGCGTACGGATCCGCAGTCGCGATCAGGGCTCGTCGCAGGACGCGCGCCGGGAGGACACGCCAGTAGGCGCCGCCTCCCACGGGCAGCGCGCGGCCGCCGATCTGCCACACCGTGAGCGGCAGCTCCCAGATCTCACGGCCCGACGGAAGAGTGAGCCGGTACGGCCCGCCGGGGACGGGGCGGATGCGGTTGGGAATGCGCGGCGTGTCGTACTGGCTCGAGTCGTAGCGGAAGCCGAGATCGCAGAGGAGCTCGTACGCCCAGATCGTGTCGCGGTTGATCGAGAACGCAGGCGCGCGGTAGCCCGCGGGGCGCCAGCCCGTGAGCGACTCGATCAGCTCGGCGCTGCGCTCGACGTCGCGCCGGAACTCGTCCTCTGTCTGGTCGTAGACGCGCCTGTGCTCGTAGCCGTGGCAGGCGACGTCGTGGCCGCGCGCGGCGACCTCCCGGACGAGATCCGGGTAGCGCTCGGCCGTCATCCCGAGCAGGAAGAACGTGGCGCGCGCGCCGAGTTCCTCGAGCAGCGAGAGGATCGCGCCGGTCTGGCGCTCGAGGGCCGGCCCGCGCTTGTCCCAGTCGGCGCGGCCGAGCCGCCGGTGCACGAGCTGGTGCCAGTCCTCGAAGTCGAAGCTGAGCAGGAGCTTGGCCACGACTGAACTCTAGGATGGCCTCCCGGTGAAGCGGCTCGTTCCGATCATCCTCGTCGTCGTGCTGCTCGTCGCGACCGCCGCCGCGTTTGCGGTCACCGAGCGGCTCAAGCTCGAGGACAGCCCGATCCTGAACACCCGCCTCGACACGCTCGTCTCGCCCGTCTGCACGGTCTGCCGGCCGGCCGCCCGCGAGGCGCAGATCCGCTTCCGGCTGCGGAGGGAGGACGACCTGACGATCGACATCGTCGACTCGGCCGGCGAGGTCGTCCGTGACAATCTCGTCTCCGGCCGGTACCGACCTGCGTTTCAGCGCTTCAGCTGGGATGGGCGCGACCGCGCCGGCCGCGTCGTCCCGGACGGGCTCTACCGCGTCAGGGTCACGCTCGAGGGCGAGGACCGGACGCTCGAGTTCCCGACGGAGATCCGCGTCGACGCGACGGCGCCGACGATCGAGAACGTCGCCGTGCGGCCGGTCGTCTTCTCGCCCGACGGCGACGGCCGCGCCGACCAGGTCAACGTGGCCTACCACTTCAGCGAGCCGGCATACCCCGTGCTCTACGTCGACGGCAGCCGCCGTGGACCCGGGTTCCGCAAGCGCCCGGTCGGAGTCACGCAGTGGTACGCGCTGAAGAACGGGCGCGGCCTCCCGCCCGGGACGCACCGGCTTGCGCTCGCCGCGCAGGACCAGGTCGGCAACCTGTCGCCGTCGACGCGCGAGTTCACGGTGCACATTCGCTACGTCGAGCTGCGTCACGCGCGCTACGTCGTGCGTGCCGGCTCGCTCGCTCGCATCCGCGTGTCGACCGACGCGCGCAGCGTGCGCTACCGCATCGCGGGCCCCGGCGGGATTCTGGGAGGTCGCGTGCGGTCGCGTGGGAGCGTGCGTACCGTCACGTTCCGCGCGCCGCAGCGACCGGGGCGATACGAGCTGACCGTCCGGGCGAACGGCCGGCTCGACCGGGCTGTCCTCCTCGTCCGCCGCTAACCTCGGGCGGGTCTTGACGCTCGCCCAGTCGTCGTTGGAACGCGCGGTCACGGACGCGGCGGTCCTGCTGCTCGCGGGCGGCGCCGTGCTCGCGCTCGTCTGGGGTCTCGTCCAGCGCCGGCTCGGCCTGCTGCGCTGGCCGCTGCTCGCACTCGCCGTCCTCACGCTCGGCGTCGGCACGGCGCTCGGCGCCTGGGCGTGGCACGAGAAGCGCCCGCGGGACGTCCGCGGCACGTCGACCCAGGAGTTCGTCGCGAAGCTCCGGCCGCCCCCACCAAAGCCGAAGTCGCGGCGAAACGACCTCGGCGAGTCGTGGCCGACGTACGGCTACGACGTCTACCGCACGCACCTCGCCCCGACGACGTGGGAGCTGCGCCCGCCGTACAAGGGCCTCTGGCAGCTGAAAGCACGCGCCGACATCGAGTTCCCACCCTCGGTCGCGTACGGCAAGGTCTACGTCGCGCAGCAGAAGGGGCGCTTCTTCGCGATCAACGCGCGCACCGGCAAGATCGTCTGGACGCGGCACCTCCCGAACTGCGCGGCAGCCTCGCCGACGATCTCGGACGGGATCGTCTACCAGGCGTTCATGCACCCACTTCCCTGCAGCAAGCACGCGGGCGGGGCGAGAGGGTTCGTGATCGCCTGGGACGCGCGCAACGGCCGTCCGCTCTGGCGGTTCAGCGCCGGCTCCGTCGAGTCGTCGCCGCTCGTCGTCGGGAAGATGCTCTACTTCGGCTCCTGGGACGCGGGCCTGTACGCGCTGCGCCTGCGCGGACGGAAGCGCCCGCTGCACCAGTGGACGTTCAGGGCCGACGACCAGATCGTCGCCGCGCCTGCGTACGCGGAGGTGGGCGGGCGGGGGACGATCTTCATCGCGACGAGCTCCGGCTCCGTCTATGGCGTGTACGCGCGCACGGGCAGGCTGCGGTGGCATGCAAGCTCCTTCTCGCGTTTCGGACGGCGCGAGTACTTCTACGCCACGCCGACGGTCGCCTACGGGCGCGTCTTCGTCGGCAACGCCGACGGGACGGTGTACGCGTACGGCGCCGCGACCGGGAAGCTGCTCTGGGCGCGCCAGGTCGGGACGTACGTCTACACGGCGCCCGCCGTCTGGCGGCGCGCCGTCTACGTCGGCACCTGGGACGGCCATTTCGTCGCGCTCGACGCTGCGACCGGCGACACCCGATGGAGCTACGAGGCGCCGTCCTCGATCACGGGGGCGCCGACGGTGCTGGACGGGATCGTCTACTTCTCGACGTGCGGCCGCTGCGGAGTCGGCGGTCAGCGCAGCGTGCGGACCGGGCCGCGGTTGACCTTCGGGCTCGACGCTCGCAACGGGAAGAAGGTCTGGAGCTACCCGGACGGGAAGTACTCGCCGGTGGTTGCCGACCCGCGCCGCCTCTACCTCGTCGGGCGCAACAAGCTCTACGCGCTCATCCCGCTCTCACGCTGGAAGCGCTACCAGAAGGCTCGCGCCGCGGAGCGCGCTCGGAAGCAGCGAGCAAGAAAGCGAGGGCGACGCCCGCCAAAGGCCACACCAAGTAAGAGGTCTGAAAGACCCGCGAGATGAACAGGAGCAGGAACATCGAGATCGCGAACGCGGCCGCGCCGGGCCAGAGGCGCGGATCGCGCCGCTGGTTGATCAGCAGCCAGGCGGTGACCGGCAGCCAGAAGAGGATCGCGAGCGGCAGGAACGGGTAGTAGCCGAAGCGGTCGTCGAGCACGCCGATGTTCAGCAGAAGGTTCGACAGGCCGTAGCCGACGATGCGGTACGTGTCAGCGCCGTACGCAATCGTGTCGTCCCAGAGCGCCTTCGGGTCGGCGACGAGGAAGGGCAGCGCCGTCGCGACGACGATCCCGGCCGCCAGCGCACCCGGCCGCCAGATCGTCCGGCGCGGCACGCCCAGGATCAGGAGCATGACGGCGAGGAACGGGACGGCGACGAGCGCGAACTGCTTCAGCGAGATCGCGATTCCGAGCGCTGCGGCCGCCCAGTAGAGCCGTCCGCGCACGAGCAACGCGAACGCGAGCATGAGCGCGAGGAGCGACGGCGCGTCGGCGGTGCCGAACCACGAGCCGCGCACGAGCAGCGGGTTCGCGGCGAGCACCGCGGCGACCGGGAGCTTCCAAGCGAGCGGGCCGGGGAAGAGCAGCGCGGCGGGAAGCAAGGCCAGTGTGGCGAGCATGACGAAGAGGCGGTAGTCGTCGAACGGCGACGGCAGCAGGCGCCAGGCGGCTGCGCTCAGCGCCGTCCCCGGGAAGTACGCGAAGTGCGTCAGCGCGACCTGGGGGAGGTCGGGCGGCGCGTCGACGGCGGGGTAGAAGCGCTCGAGGCCGGAGCCCTCGTAGTCGTGGCCGTAGGGGTTCTCCCCGTCGAGGATCAGGTCGCCCGCGAGCTCGATCTGGTACGTCGAGTCGTTCGTGTGGTACCAGGGCTCCGTCGCGTCGCGTAGCCCGACCTGGAGGAGGGTCGCCGGGACGAGGAGCATGACGGCCACGACTGCCGCCAGGCCGATGGACGCCCAGCGCGGCCACGACGCACGGCGCCAGGTGACCGCAGCGGCGAGCGCGACGAGGACGCCGGCGAGCACCGCCGCCGAGCGGATCAGCCCGAGGTCCCACTCGCGGTCGGCCGCGCGCACGAGCGGGCCGAGAAGCCCCCGCGGATCGACGCGAGGCGGATGGAACGGCCACGGATCCGATCCGAGCCAGGGCACGGTGACCGCGACCAGCA
>JBKPFD010000230.1:0-14917 GCA_046729155.1 Actinomycetota bacterium | reverse complement strand
TGTCCGTCCGTCGTGGCTGCGCCGTCCTCGTCGACCGGGACGAACGCCCGGCCGCGCTGCAGGGTCCCCTCCTGATCCAGGAGCGACTCGAGCTGGCGCCAGTCGTTCGCGAGGCCGCGGATCACGACCCGGCGCTCGTAGTCGAGCAGGTAGGCGAACGGCGTCAACTGCACCTCGAAGTCTTTCTCGATCTGCCCGTTCGTGTCGACGACCATCGGCGCATGCAAGCGGTTCATGCGCCCGAACGAGCGGCATGACTCCGCATCGCCGCGACAGATCACGAGGAAGTCGAACTCGCGACCCCTGGTCGCCTGCACCTCGTTGAGCCCGGGTATCAGCTCGCGACACGAGAGGCAGGAGGGTGAGAGGAAGATCAGCAGCCGCGGCCGAGCAGGCAGATCGGAGAGCGTGAGACTCCCGCCGCTTCCGGCATCGAGGGCGGTGAAGTCGGGGGCGAGAGTCCCACGCTCTAGCCCGCTGTCCGTGATCAGGGCTCCGGGGTCGTCGCCGAGGCGCAGCTGGATCAAGCCCAGCTGGCGGAGTGCCCCGGCGAGCAGAAAGCCCATCACGAACACGAGCAGCCAGAGGACGACGTAAGAGGCGAGCCAGACGCCGCTCATTCGGTCTCCCTCGGGAACAGCGGGATGTCGAGCGGCTGATGCCTGAAGCTGACTCGGTTCGTCGCCGTCGGATGCAGCGCCGGCGGCGTCCGCAGGAACGACCAGGTCAGCGGGAAGAGGCTGCTTAGGCGGGTGGTGAGGGCAATGGCGGCGGCCATGAGGATCGAGGGCAGGACGGCCTCGCCGGGCGGGTAACCCGGATCGTCGAGGGCGAGCACGAGCGTCCCGACGGCCAGGCCGACGAGCGCGAGCGCGCGGATGAAGGCGAGCGGAGTGATCAGCTCCGCGTCCGACGCGCCGAAGCAGTGACACGGCCCGCGGTTCGACCGGGCGAGGCTGATCCCGAGCGCGGTCGCGAAGAGCGAGAAGAGGACGATTGCTCCGGCCGCTGCGACGAGCGGCAGGAAGCCCGTGAGCAGGAGGATTCCGACGCCGAGCTCGGCGAGGACGACGACGGCGGCTGCGGAGCGGACGAACCTCAGGGGCAGGAGGCGGTACTGCGCGACGCCGTGGGCGAACGTGTCGAGGCCGCGCGCCTTCTCGAGCCCGGCCCAAAGGGATACGAAGCCAAGCGCCAGGCGCAACACGAGGTACGTGGCAGCCCCCGTCATGCGGTTTTCGCCCTCGACCTCCCCAAGAGTCGCTTCGTGCTAGTCGATCTTGCTATCGGAACGTCGCCTTAGTCAAGGGGCCGCGGTCGGTTGCTCGTAGAATCGCCGGCCCGTGGCACTGCTCGACCGCGCGATCGCCCGACTGCTCCCCGCAGTTCCGAAGCCGATCGTGCAGCGAATCTCGCAGCGGTACATCGCCGGGCAGCAGGTGGCAGATGCCTGCCGCACCGTCAAGCAGCTGAACGCGGAGCGCAAGATGGCCACGATCGACGTCCTCGGCGAGGAGATCACGAGCCGCGAGGAGGCGATCGGGATCGTGCGCGCGTACCACGACGTCTTCGAGGCGATCCAGGAGGAGGGGCTCGACTCGAACGTGAGTGTCAAGCTGACCGGGCTCGGGCTGAAGCTCGGTTACCAGCTCTGCAAGGAGAACCTGCGCACGGTCGTGCGCCATGCGGGCGAGAGCGGCAACTTCGTGCGGATCGACATGGAGGATTCGAGCTGCACGAGCGACACGCTGCGGCTCTACCGGGAGCTGCGCGAGGAAGGGCTCGACAACCTCGGAGTCGTCCTGCAGGCCTATCTGCGGCGGACGATCAGAGACATTCGCGCTCTGGCGCCGCTTCGCCCGAATGTGCGTATCTGCAAGGGCATCTACGTCGAGCCGCCACTGATCGCGTATCGCGACTTCGAGGCCGTCCAGCAGAACTTCGTCCGCTGCCTGAGCGAGCTGCTGCGCGCAGGGTGCTACGTGGGCATCGCGACGCACGACCGGTGGCTGATTACGGAGGGGCTCAGGCTCGTGGGCGAGCACCGGTTGAAGCGGGAGGAATACGAGTTCCAGATGCTGCTCGGCGTCCGGCAGCTCCTGGGGGACCGGCTCGTCCGGGAGGGCCACCGGCTGCGCATCTACGTGCCCTTCGGCGAGCACTGGTACGCGTACTCGATGCGGCGCCTGCAGGAGAACCCGAAGATCGCGGGCTACATCGCAGCCGACACGCTCGGCCTGCTCTTCGGCCGCAACGGCACTTGAGCTTTCGGCGGTTCTTCCTCGTTCGCGTGGGGTGGGCGCTCGTCGCGCTTTGGCTCGCTCTCACGACCCTTTTCGTGATCACCCGTGTGATCTCGCTGCGGGTCGAAGACTTCAGAGGCGCGCGAGAACCGGTTCGTGCATATGAGGCCTTTGCCGAGGAGCTGGGGCTCGATGACCCAATCCACGAGCGCTACGCGCGATTTCTGTGGAACACGATCAGGCAGGACTTCGGTCACTCCCTGATGACCGAGCGCGGGGCGCGCGCGGTCGCGATCCAGGCGGTGCCGGCCACCCTGTCCCTCGTCGTGCCCGCCCTAGCGCTTGCCCTCCTCATTGGTTGGGCCGTTGCCAGTCTTTTGAGAAGAGCTCCGCCCGGCCGTCGATACGTGTGGCGAGTCCCGGTCGGCGTCGCAGTGGGGATTCCGCCGATACTGCTCGGGCTCTGGCTGTCCTACTACGTGGGATTCAAGAGCGGGCAGTTGCCGATTACCGGTTACTGCGACTTCTTCAACGCACCGACAGGGTCCGGCTGCGGCGGGGCGGTCGACTGGGCCCAGCACCTTGTTCTGCCCTGGTTCACGCTCGGGCTGTTCTTCGCAGCGATCTACGCCCGAATCCTCCGCGTCTGGCTGCGAGACCTTGGAGCGGCAAGCGACGAGAGTCGTCCTCGGCTTGCCATGAGGGCTCGGGGCGCCACTGCTCGGCTCGTCGGTCGCGATCTCGGATTCGCCTTGGGCGTTTCGGTCTTCGTCGAGTCGACCTTCTCGATCCCGGGGCTCGGGCGTGCCGTCGTCGTCCACGTGGATACGTACGACTTTCCGGTCGCGGAAGCTGCGGTCTTCTACGCCTGCGTCGTCGCAATCGGCTTGCACTTCGTGGTCGACATCGTCGTCGCCGCGCTCGACCCCGACCTGCGGGCGGAATGGCCGGTTGCAGGGATGCCCGTTCGCACTTAGGTTTTCCACAGTGTCGCCCGACCTTTTCGAGGGTCTCGACCCCAACGAGCGCTTTCGTGCGCGCCGGGCGCAAGCCAGACGGCGGCGACACCTTCGACGCATGGCCGCGCTCGCGCTCGCGGTCGTCCTGCTGATCGTCGCCGCAGGCATCGCCGTCGGGGCGAAGACGATCGCCTCGTCCAGCAGCGCGAGCGGCACCCGAGGCTCCAAGCAGGAGAAGCCGGCGAAGCCGAAGCCCGTGCGCCCGCGGCCGCTGCCGGCCGAGGTCCGGGGCGTGCACGTGACGATGGCGCTCGCGTCGATCCCCGGCCAGGTAGACAGCTACCTGAAGATCCCGGGGCTGAACACGCTCGAGGTCGACGTCAAGGACGAGAACGGCGAGATCGGCTTCCTGCTCCCGGCGACCGCGCTCGCGCGCAAGATCGGCGCGTCGAAGCCGTACTACAAGGCAGGGCGTCTGGCGGGCAAGGCCCGCGCGAACGGCATCTACCTGATCGGGCGCGTCGTCGTCTTCGAGGACCCGATGCTGTCGGAGGCGCGGCCTGACATGGCCATCCGCCTGCCGGACGGCTCGGTCTGGCAGAACGACGCGGGTCTCGGCTGGGCCAACCCCTACGACAAGCGGGTCTGGGACTACAACGTCGAGGTCGCCTCGGCCGCGGCCCGGGCGGGTTTCGACGAGATCCAGTTCGACTACGTGCGCTTCCCGAGCGACGGGAACGTCGAGTCCGCGGTCTACCGCGGAAAGGTCACCGAGGCTCAGGGCTGGACGATCGCGCGGTTCGTGCACTACGCCTCCACGAAGCTGCGCAAGCTCGGCGTCCGAGTCTCGGTCGACGTCTTCGGCCTGTCGGCGACGCACGATCTCGGCATCGGGCAGGTGCCGCGCCGCATCTCGAAGTACGTCGACGCCGTCTACCCGATGGTCTACCCGTCCCACTACCGGCCGGGCGAGTTCAACCTGCCGAGCCCGAGCGACGAGCCCGGGACCACGGTCGCGAGATCCCTCCGCGACTTCAACCGCGCGATGCGGGGACGGAAGGCGAAGCTGATCCCCTGGCTCGAGGACTTCACGCTCGGCCCCTCGCCACGCACGCCCGACGAGGTGCGCGCCCAGATCGCCGCTGCCCGCCAGGCGGGCTCGAAGGGCTTCTTGCTCTGGAACCCGAGCGGCATCTATACACAGGAAGTGCTGAAAGGAACGTAGGCTTCCGCCCAAGCGCCGAACCTCAGGAGGGACTGTGAAGGACCGTTACGACGAGCTGACCCGCAGGCTGGCCGCGATCTACGACGTGCGCATGTCGCGCGCGATCCTCTCGTGGGACCAGCACACGAAAATGCCAGCGAAAGGCGGCGAGGCCCGGGCCGAACAGCTGAGCACGCTCGACCGGATCAGCCACGAGATGTTCGTCGCCGACGACATCGGCGAGCTGCTCGAGGAGCTCCGGCCGTACGAGGAGAGCCTCGACTACGACTCCGACGAGGCAAGCCTGCTGCGGATCACCCGGCGCGACTACGAGAAGGCGCGCAGGATCTCCTCGGATCTGCGAGCGGAGATGACGCGCGCCGGCGCGATCGCGCTCCCGGCCTGGATCGAGGCGCGTCAGAACTCCGACTTCAAGCTGTTCCTCCCGTACCTCGAGCGCAACGTCGAGCTGCAACGCCAGTACATCGCGTGCTTCGACAAGGCCGAGCACGACTATGACGTCCTCCTCGACGACTTCGACGAGGGCATGACGACGGTCGAGGTGCGCGCGGTCTTCGACGAGCTCAAGGCGGAGCTGATCCCGCTGATCGCTGAGATCACGGACAACGCCGACGCGGTCGACGACGCGTGCCTCCAGCAGACGTTCCCGATCGATCAGCAACGCGCCTTCGCGCTCGAGGTCCTGCATCAGCTCGGCTTCGAGGACGACTCATGGCGCCTCGACCCGACCGTGCACCCGTTTGCGATGAGCGCGTCGATCACGGACATCCGCCTGACGACGCGCTACGACGAGGACGACCTGAACAGCTACTTCGCCGCCGTGCACGAGTTCGGCCACGGCATCTACGAGAACGGCATCGCGAAGCGGCTCGAGCGCACCCCGCTCGCGCAGGTGACCTCGATGAGCCTCCACGAGTCTCAGAGCCGCATGTGGGAGAACCTCGTCGGGCGCAGCCTGCCGTTCTGGCGTTACTTCCACCCGCGGCTACAGGCCGCGTTCCCCGAGCAGTTCGGCAACGTCGAGCTCGACGAGGTCTACCGGGCGATCAACAAGGTAGAGCCGTCTTTCATCCGCATCGAGGCCGACGAGGCGACGTACAACCTGCACATCATCCTGCGCTTCGAGCTCGAGCAGGAGATTCTCGACGGGGGGCTCGAGCTCTCCGACCTGCCCGAGGCGTGGAACGCACGCATGGCCGAGTACCTGGGCGTGGAGGTGCCCGACGACGCGCACGGCGTCCTGCAAGACATTCATTGGTCGGGCGGCGCGATCGGGTACTTCCCGACGTACTCGCTCGGCAATGTGATCTCGGTGCAGCTGTGGGAGCAGGCGCGCGCCGCGCTACCCGACCTCGAGGCGCAGTTCGAGCGCGGCGAGTTCGGCGACCTGGCCTCGTGGCTGCGCGAGAACCTCCACCAGCACGGGCGGAAGTTCACGTCCAAGGAGATGCTCGAGCGCATCGTCGGCGGCGGGATGGACCCAGGGCCGTACCTGCGTTATCTCAAGGACAAGCTGGGCGGCATTTACGGCATTCGGGTGGAGACGGGGGCGGCTGTCTAACCGCTAGAGCTCCTTGCGGTACCGCCGGCCGGTGTGCTCGTAGCCGAGCGCTTCGTAGAACGCGTGCGCGTCGGCGCGCCGGTGCGCGGTGTTGAGCGCAAGGGAGTGGCAGCCGCGTGAGCGCGCTTCGGCCTCCATCGCCTCGGTGAGTCGCGCGCCCACGCCGCGGCGCCGGAAGCGTTGCCCGACGACGAGGGCGGCAAGGGTGCAACCGGGGTCGTCACGCTCGACGAGGTTCTGGACGTGGAGGGCGGCGAGCCCGGCGACCTCGCCGTCGGCCTCGGCGATGATCAATACCGTCGTGGAATCGGTTGCGATGCGCACCAGGCGCTCCGCGGCCTGCTCCGCGCTCGACGGGTATCCAAGGTCGTCCAACAGCGCCGCCACGGCGGCGGCATCCTCTGGCTGCGCATCGCGCAGCCGGACGGTCACGCGAGCGGGCCTAGGGCGGCGGCGGCCCGGCCGGCGGCTCTTCCTCGACGTACGTCTCGCGACGTCGAGCGCGGCCGCCGTACCACGGGCGCCTCGGTTCGCCCTCGACGTACGTCTCGCGCGAGAAGTACCCGGGGCCCCACCACGAGCGCCAGAGCAGGAGACTGAGGACGAA
The DNA here is from genome assembly GCA_046729155.1 of Actinomycetota bacterium. Taxonomy (GTDB): domain Bacteria; phylum Actinomycetota; class Thermoleophilia; order Gaiellales; family Gaiellaceae; genus VAXT01. The sequence goes on along the minus strand of JBKPFD010000230.1, from coordinate 8,322 downwards.
GCTGACGATGCCGATCACGATCAGGACGGCGCCGATCGCATCCAGGTTGAGGCCCGACGGCTCGTCCGTGACGCCCCACGCGAGGATCGCGCCGGCAGCGATCAGGATCAGGCTGACTCCAAGGCCCATCGGGCACTTCTTGCCCCTTTCGCGTCCGGGCTAATCCTCTCGATGCCGAAGCCACCAGAAGCGCTTCTCCGGCTTCTCTTGCGAATCGAGCTCCTCGAGGCTGGTGCCCGCGTAGTTCCGCAGCGTGAACTCGACCTGGCCGACGAAGCCCACGCCGGTCAGAGAGAACGTGAGCGGGTAGGTCTCGATTTGCCAGCCCTCGAGCGGGCCGGGATCGGCGAGCCGCGCGGCTTCGTCCTCAGAGCGCACCTCGAAGACCGCGACGCCGCCGTGGCGCCCGATGAAGTGGTCGTGGTAGACGACGATCCCGCGCGAGCGGTCGGCGATGTACTCGTTCAAGAGCTCGTTGGCGTCGCGCGCGTTGACGCCCTCGGGTGCCAGCGCGTAGACGAGGTGGCAGCGCTCCTTCATTCCGGCGGCTTCTCCGCGAGCAGGAGGAACTGGCCCGGCACGCGCCGGTCGTGGTCGCGCCAGCGGTAGAGCGAGACGAACTCCTCGAGGCTCCGCACGACGAGCCCGGCTTCGGCGATCGCGGTCACGATCTGGCCGAGGCGCCAGCGCTCGCCGGAGAAGTAATCCTCGCGCCAGTGGGCGAGGTGGTCGACACAGGCCGCGACCGGGTGGTCGTCGTGGAGGAGCAGCGTGCCGCCCGGCTTCAGCGCGGAGACGAGGCCCGCCGCCCAGACGTCGAGGTCGCGCAGCGAGCGCAGCACACCTCCCCCGTAGACGAGGTCGAAGCGCCCGCGATGCAGCTCGAGCGGCAGCTCGTGCACGTCCGCGTGCAGGAAGACGACGTCCGGGGCGCGCGTGCGCGCAACTTCGAGCGCCTCCTCGGACGGGTCGACCGCCGTCACGAGGGCGCCGAGCGCGACCAGCTCCGCCGTCGACTCGCCGGTGCCGCACTGCAGGTGGAGGACGTGCTTGCCGGAGACGTGGAGCCGCTCGCGGATGGGGTCGGGGATTCCGCCCGCGTTCGCTTCGGCGCGGAGCCGGTGGATCTCGTCCCAGGCGCGGCGGTTGTGCTCAGTTGGCTCCACGGTTTGCCTCCACGGCGCGGCGCGCCAGCTCGAGGATCAGCTCGCGCTCTCTTGCCTCGACGAGCACCCAGTCGGACGTGCGTGTTCGCCGCGCCGCCCGCTCGTCGTCGAGCTGCGTGATCAGCTTTCCCGTCAGGCGGATCTCGATCCAGTCCCCATGGGCGTGGACGATCTCGCGGCCGTCCACCCACAGGGCCGGGTCGCCCGTCCACTGCGACGGCGCGACCTCGACGCCCCCGAGGGCGCTCAGCTCCGCGAGCAGCGCCTCGTTCACGCCGGCAGGGAGAAGCCGCCGTCGACGACGAGCGTGTGCCCGCAGACCATCTGTGCCTGCGGCGAGGTGAGGAAGACGACGGCGTCGGCGATGTCGTCGGGCTCGGGGAGGCGGCCGGCGGGCGTTCGCTCGAGGCCGTCCTTCAGCATCCGCTCCTTGTTCGGGAAGTGGTCGAGAGCCTCGGTCTCGACGACGCCGGCCGAGACCGCGTTGACACGGATTCCCCGCGGTGCCAGCTCGACGGCGAGGTAGCGGACGAGCGACTCGAGCGCCGCCTTCGACGTGCCGACGAGGACGTAGTTCTCGAGCACGCGGACGGAGCCGAGGCTCGAGACCGCGACGATCGACGAGCCCTCGGCCATCGACGGCGCGGCTGCACGCGTCAGTGAGAGCAGCGCGCGGGCGTTTGCCGAGTGCGTCCAGTCCCAGTGCTTGTCCTCGGTCTCGAGCGCCTGCCGGATGACGCCGGTGGCGGCACTGTGCACGAGCACGCGCGGCGCTAGCTCGCCGACCTCGCGCGCGACGCGCTCCGAGGCGACGCTGCCGCGGACGAGCACAGGCTCGGTGCCGCGGCTGCGGAGCTCGTCGGCCGTCTCTTCGGCAGCGCGGTCGTTGCGTAGGTAGCCGATGCCCACGCGTGCCGCCCCGAGGTCGGCGAAGCGGAGCGCGATCGCCTTCCCGATTCCCCGCGACCCGCCCGTGACGACGACGGTCGCTCCGTCGACGCTCATTCGTGCGGAGGCAAGGGCGCGTCGACCGGGGCCGAGCTCGGAATCTGCTCCCAGCCGGGCCGGTCGCGGCGAACGCGCGGGCCTTCCGCGGCCTTCGACGAGGTGTACCCGAGCCGGTCGAGGAGCTCGGCCTGCTCCTCGCCGTACCGGCGGACCGGGTGGTCGGCCGGCAGGTCCTCGACGAGCTCGAGGACGCGCGCGCGGAGCTGGTATGCGAACTGCGGGGTCGCGGGGCCGACGAGCGCGTCGACGTCGTCCCGGGTCGGCTCGGCCATCGCCAGTAGCGTAGTGACTCTCGTGCGCCGGGGCTCCGTGGCCGATGTGATGCTGTTCGCGACCACGCTCCTGTGGGCGCTCAACTTCACCGTCTCGAAATACATCCTCGAGCACGGCCTGCGCCCGCTCGCGTACTCGGCGGTGCGTTACTCCGCCGCCGCGCTGATCTTCGTCGCGATCACGTTCCCGCGCGAGCGGTCCCTGCAGATCGCCCGCGGCGACCTCCCGCTTGTCGCCGGCGCCGTCGCCGTTCTCCTCGCCAACCAGCTCAGCTTCGTCTACGCGCTCGACTTCACGACCGCGACGACGGTCGCCCTTCTGTTCGGCACGCTGCCGATCTTCACGGCGCTGATCTCCAGCTTCGTCGGTGTCGAGCGCCTCGACAGCCGCTTCTGGATGGCCGCGGGAATCTCGTTCGCAGGCGTCGCGTTGGTCACCGCGGGCTCCGGTGGGAGCCTCTCCGCGGATCTGGTCGGCGACCTGCTCGCGCTGTCCGGCGCGGCCACGTGGGGGGCCTATTCGGTCGCGATCGCGCCGCTCATGCGCCGCTACTCGCCGTACCGCCTGAGCGCCGTCCTGCTGCTCGCGGTGGCGGTCCCGCTGCTCCTGCTCGGATCGCCGCAGCTCGCGGAGGAGGACTTCGACTGGAACGCGCTCGTCTGGATCGGCTTCGTCTTCGCCGTTCTCGGCCCACTCGTCGTCACGAACCTGCTCTGGTTCTCGGCGATCGACCGGGTCGGCCCGTCGCGGGCGGCGATCTTCGCCAACCTCCAGCCGTTCCTCGCCGCCGTCATCGCCTTGCTGCTGCTCGATGAGGAGCTGACGCGCTTCCAGGTCGCGGGCGGCCTCGCGATCGGAGCCGGCATCCTCCTCTCGCGGCGGCTGGCCCCGGCGCCGGAACCGGAGCCGACGTGATCGAGGAACGTGTCGGGCGAATTGCCGGTGTGCCCGTGCGGTCGTTACGTCGGATCGAGGGCGGGGGCTACGCCGCCTCGTACCGAGCCGTCGCCGAGCTCGCCGACGGGCGCAGCGTCTTCGTGAAGGCGGGAGCGGAGGAGGTGACGAGCGGGTTCCTGCGCGACGAGCAGCGCGTCTATGCGGCGCTGCATGCGCCCTTCATGCCCGAGCTGATCGGCATGGACGGCGACGAGCCGCCGCTGCTCGTGCTCGAGGACCTGAGCGGCGGGCGCTGGCCGCCGCCATGGGACGACGAGTCCGTTGCCGCCGTGCGGCGGACGCTCGAGGCCGTGGCCGCGACCTCGCCTCCTGGATGGCTGCCGCCGATCACCGACGAGGCTCCGTGGCTCGTCGGAGGCTGGGCGGACATCGAGCGCGAGCCACAGCCGTTCCTGTCGCTCGGCCTCTGCTCGGCTGCGTGGCTCGAGACGTCCCTGCCGGCGCTGCGAGCCGCGGCGGAGAGCGCTCCGCTCGCCGGGGACGCGCTGCTGCACCTCGACGTGCGCAGCGACAACATCTGCCTCGCCGAGCGGGGCGCCGTGCTCGTCGACTGGAACTGGGCGCACGTGGGGAATCCCTCCGTGGATGTGGCGTTCTGGCTTCCCTCGCTTGCTGACGAAGGCGGTCCTCGGCCGGAAGACGTCCTCCCCGGCGCAGGTGAGCTGGCCGCAGTCGTCACCGGGTTCTTCGGCTCCCGGGCCGGCCTGCCGCCGCCGCCGACGGCGCCGTATGTCCGTTCCGTTCAGCTCTCGCAGCTTCGCGTCGCGTTGCCCTGGGCAGCGCGGGAGCTCGACTTGCCGCCGCTAGGGTGAAACGGATGGGTCGGCTCCGCGCTCGCCTCGCCCGCAAGCCGCCGGGCTACCGCCTCACGATCGGCCGCGTCCTCGCCATCTACGGCGCGATCATGAGCGCCCTTCTGCTCGCGGCCCTCGACCAGACGATCGTCGCGACCGCCCTCCCCGCGATCGTCGACGACCTCGGCGGCCTCACGAGCTACTCGTGGGTCATCACCGCCTACATCCTCGCGACGACCGTCACCGTGCCGCTCTACGGGAAGCTCGGGGACATCTACGGACGGCGAATCCTCTACCTGATCGCGATCACGATCTTCCTCGTCGGCTCGGCGCTGTGCGGGCTCGCTCAGTCGCTGAACCAGCTGATCGCCTTCCGCATCGTCCAGGGCTTCGGCGCCGGCGGCCTCTTCGCCCTGGCGCACGCCACGATCGGCGTCATCATCCCGCCGCGCGACCGCGGCCGCTACCAGGGCCTGCTCGGGTCGACGTTCGTCGCCGGGTCGATCATCGGGCCCGCGCTCGGCGGCGTGCTTGTCGACAGCGCGAGCTGGCGCTGGTGCTTCTACGTGAACATTCCGGTCGGCGTGATCGCGCTGGCCGTGATCGCGGTCGCGATTCCGAAGCGGCTCCAGCGGCGGGACCACTACCTCGACATCCCCGGCGCCGCGCTGCTCGCCGCGGGAACGTCGTCGTTCCTGCTCGGTCTCGTCTGGGGACGCGATCACGGCTGGGGCTCGTTTCGGGTCGTCGGCTGTTTCGTAGCGGCCGCCGTGCTGCTCGCCGTCTTTGCGTTCGTCGAGCGCCGCGCGCCCGAGCCGATCCTGCCGTTCGACCTCCTGCGGCGCCGAACGGTCGCCGCCGGCACCGCGGCGATCGGCCTCTCGGCAATGGCGATGGTGGGCACGATCGCCTTCGTCCCGCTCTTCGTGCAGGGCGTCATCGGCACCTCGGCGACGGCATCCGGAGTCGTCCTGACGCCGTTCATGCTCGGTGCGGTCACGGCCAGCGCGATCTCCGGCCAGTGGATCTCGCACAGCGGCCGGTACCGGCCGAACGCGCTCGCCGGGCCGATCGTGCTCGCCGCCGGTCTCGTCCTGCTCTCGCGCATGGACGCGAGCACGACGAACGGCGAGGCCGCCGCGTACATGGTCATCTCGGGGGTCGGGCTCGGCCTGATGATGCAGGTGTTCGTCGTCGCGGTCCAGAACGTCGTGCCGTTGCGGGCGATGGGCTCGGCGACGGCGCTGACGCAGTTCTCACGCTCGATCGGCGCCACGCTCGGGGTCACGCTGATGGGCGTCATCATCAACCACGGCCTTCCCGCCGGGGTGGACATCGAGAGCAGATCGGTGCGGCAACTGCCGCCGAGCCTGCGGGACGCACTCGCGGAGGCAATACAGCCGGCATTCCTCTCGGCGGCGGGCCTCTGCGCGGTCGTGCTCGTCATCGTCTACTTCGGCCTGCGCGAGGTTCCGCTGCGCAAGGGGTTCGATGAGGAGCCGATCGCGGTTCCTGAGAGTAAACCCGCGACTGTCGTAAGATCCGAGGGATGAGCTCGAGCGACTTCATGTCGATCAAGAACTGGGACCACCTCGAGTTCTACGTCGGCAACGCAAAGCAGGCGGCGTATTTCTACGAGAATGCGTTCGGCTTCACGCTGACGGCGTACGCGGGCCCGGAGACCGGCGTGCGCGACCGCGCCTCGTACGTCCTCGACCAGAACGGCATTCGCTTCGTGCTCACGAGCGGCCTGCGGCCCGACAGCGAGATCACGCGCTTCGCGTGCGCGCACGGGGACGGAGTCAAGGACGTGGCGCTGCAGGTGCCGAGCGCGACCGAGGCGTACCGGCAGGCAGTCCAGCGCGGCGCGCGGAGCGTGACCGAGCCGCACTGGGTCGAGGATGACTACGGCCGCGTCGAGCTCGCAGCCATCGCCACCTACGGCGAGAACGTCCACACGTTCGTCAACCGCGACGACTACGCGGGCGCGTACCTACCGGGGTACCAGTCGACGGTCGAGAACGGCGAGCCGGCGACGGGCATCGGGCTTCAGAACATCGACCACGTCGTCGGCAACGTCGAGCTCGGCCGCATGGAGCACTGGGTCGAGTACTACGAGCGGTGCTTCGGGATGACCGAGCTCATCCACTTCTCCGACGAGGCGATCTCGACCGAGTACTCGGCGCTGATGTCGAAGGTGATGATGGACGGCGAGGGCAAGATCAAGTTCCCGATCAACGAGCCGGCCGAGGGCAAGCGCAAGAGCCAGATCGAGGAGTACCTCGACTTCTACGGCGGCCCCGGCGTGCAGCACGTGGCCATGGCCACGGACGACATCGTGGGCACGGTCGAGGCCCTGCAGGAGAGCGGCATGCGCTTCCTCCGGACGCCCGGTTCCTACTACGAGGATCTCGAGGACCGCGTCGGCGAGATCGACGTCGACTACGACGACCTGCAGCGGCTCGGCATCCTCGCCGACCGCGACGAGGACGGCTACCTGCTGCAGATCTTCACGAAGAACGCGCAGGACCGGCCCACGCTGTTCTTCGAAGTCATCGAGCGGCACGGCTCGCGCGGCTTCGGCGAGGGGAACTTCAAGGCGCTGTTCGAGGCGATCGAGCGCGAGCAGGCCCTCCGCGGCAACCTCTGACGTTCTAAGCTCCGCTCCTTCGCACATTCGAGAGAGGAGGACGCATGGGGATCGGTGCAATCCTCGTGATCGTCGGCATCATCGTCCTGATCTTCTGGAGCCTCTGGCTCGGCATAATCCTGATCATCCTCGGGCTGCTCTTCGGCGGCTTCCGGCGGGGCCGCTGGTACTGAGCTCCGCCCTCCAAGACTTTCTCGAGACACCTGCACGCCAGGCGGCGGTTCTCGGCGAGACCGGGCACCGCCGCTGGCCCTTGCCCGAGGGCGGCTGGCTGCAGGCGCAGACCTGGCATCATTTGCTGTTCGCCCACTGGCCGCTGCCCACCGATGCGCTCCGCGCGCACGTGCCCGAGCAGCTACCGCTGGACACATTCGACGGAAGCGGCTGGCTCGGGATCACGCCGTTCCGGCTCTCGGGCCTTCGCATGCGTGGGCTCCCGCCGCTGCCGGTGCTCTCGAGCTTCGCGGAGCTCAACGTCCGCACGTACGTCACGCTCGACGAGCGGCCCGGGATCTTCTTCTTCAGCCTCGACGCGGCGAGCCGGGTGGCCGTGGAAGCGGCGCGGCTCGTGTACAAGCTTCCGTACTTCCACGCGGACATGTCCGCCGAGCGCGTCGCCGGTGTGATCGAGTACGCGAGCACGCGAACGGACGAGCGCGGCCACCGCGCCGTGTTCCGCGGCCGGTATGAGCCTGTCGGCGATCCGAGCTCCCCAGAGCCGGGCTCGCGCGAGCACTTCCTGACCGAGCGGTACTGCCTCTACACCGTGCACGAGGGGACGGTCCATCGCGCAGAGATCCACCACCCGCCGTGGCCGCTGCAGGCCGCGGAGGCGACGATCGAGGAGAACGCGATGCCGCCGCCCGGGATCGAGCTCACCGGCGAGCCCCTGCTGCACTACTCGGAACGGCAAGACGTCGTCATCTGGGGGCTCGAGCACCTCTAGCCTTCCGCCGATGACACCGCAGCGCCGGACCGCGCTCGTCTCGGTCGTCGCGGCCTGCGTGCTGATCGCGCTCAAGCTCGGCACCGGCCTGGCGACGGGCAGCCTCGGCCTGATCTCCGAGGCCGTGCACTCGGGGACGGACCTCGTCGCCGCGCTGCTCACCCTGTTCGCCGTCGGGGTCGCCGGCCGGCCCGCCGACCGCGCGCACGCGTACGGGCACGGGAAGGCCGAGCATCTCGCCGCCCTTGCGGAAGGCGGCTTTCTCGTCCTCGCCAGCGTCTTCGTCGCCTACTACGCGCTCGCCCGGCTGACCGGCTTCACGGAGTCCGAGGTCGATCCGGCCTGGTACGCGTTCGTGGTGGTCGGGATCGTGATCGCGGTCGACGCGAGCCGCACGGCGGTGTCGCTGCGTGCCGCGCGCCGCTACGAGAGCCCGGCGCTGCAGGCGAACGCGCTCCACTTCGGCAGCGACCTCGTCGGCTCGACCGCCGTGCTCGGCGGCCTGCTGCTCGCTCGCGCCGGCTACCC